>JBHELT010000023.1:0-11875 GCA_046262935.1 Actinomycetota bacterium
AGGGTTTCGCCCCTGAACAAGATCTGCACCTGCCCCTGCAGTTTGGCGTCCGTGGGATTGGCCCTTGCGAGTTCACTAACCTCGGCGTAGGTCTTGCCACCACTAACGCTCTTCAAGTGAACAGCGATGAAGTGGTCGGAGTAAGCCTTCGCCTGCTCACCTGTGACGAGCTGTTGCCCCGCGTACTTGTTCAGGAAGCTGCCGATCTCCGCCGGCTTCAAGGCTTCGCTTCCCTTGGGCGGGAAGTAGATCTTCTGCGCAGCCAATTGCGTGCGAACCTCGGTGTTGGCGAAGCTGTAACCCCAAAATGCGAGGCCCCCTCCAACAACGAGAATCATTGCCATCACTGCTCCTGTGGTCGACATCACGATGTCGAATGTGCGGCGCTTCATCTTGTTCCCCTTTCACTGTCGGTGGATTCTTGTGCTCCTCTAATGGTCGCCCTTGCGAGGTTTCGTCACTAGGGCCGATAGGCCTGTTTCCTGGGGGCCAGACGGAAGGTTCCGCTCTGGTCCACCCGTCGGCTTCAATTCGTGACGGTGAACTCAGCATGCATTCCAGCTTTGAAGTGGCCCGGAAGATTGCAAACGAAGAGATACTTGCCCGGAGCCTTTAAGTTCACGACTCTGGACTGATGTTCACCCGGATTGATGTTGTCGCCATCGCTGATCAGTGATACTCCCTGGCCATCCTCGGCTACGTCGCCGTCTTTCAGCGGATACTGGTCTGGCGTCAAATCGCTCTTGAACACAAGCAGCTCGTGTTGAACTTTGCCAGCGTTGGAGATACTGACCGAGTAAGTGCCGCCCGAGACAGTCGGCTTGGCGCCGTTGATGGCGAAGTCGCTCAGAGCGATTCCAAGAGCATTGTTTCTTGAGATCGACTTGGCCGATCCGGTCGTTGGTGCAGAGCTGCTACAGCCAGCCATCAGAATCAAAACGAACGCCGCAGCAATCACCAAAGGCCTGGTGAGTTTTGAACGATTCGAGGTGGGGGGCATTCTTAGGATGGTCATCTTCTCCTCCTTCAACGGTCCGGCTTCGTCCTAATGGATGGATTCTCTTGAGAAATGCAGTCACCAGATCGATGAGCCCCTGTTTCTGGGTGTGAGGCGAAGAGTTCCAATCTGGTCCACTTTGGAGTGTTGGCGGCTTACGTAATCAATCGCTGCAAGGAGTGTGCCGCGTTCGACAGGACGATCGAGCTTGACGACTCGATCGTCGAGAAAGAACCGACCCATCTGGTTTGGCCCAGCTATCGTCACAACCGGATGGCCCAGACCGAGGTAGTAATCGACCAACCGCCAGCTAGGCGTTCCCGCCAACATCGCGTCGCTCGCAAGGTTCAGATCGACAACGACCACATCCGCCGCGTTGGCGAGAGGACAATCCTTGCCCCTGCCACCAAGACAGGTGTAGTCGGGAGCGGAAGGGCCCGGACACTCCATCACCTCATGGCCTTCTTCTGAAAGCCATCCACCGATATGTTGCCTGCCGTCAGCATCAGCAGTGACCAGCAAGACTTTGACGCCATGATCGCGAGAGATGGACGAAGCTGTGTTCAATCTTGCGACAGGTGTCCCCAACTGCCAATCGACGACGAATCCCCTTGGAAGGAATTCACTGCTTCGATCTGCCACTTTCATGTTCGGCCCCCTTTCCTTAAGAAGCATGGGTCAACCTGAGAATCGTCAGTAGGGCCAAACAGCACTCGGGTTGAAGGACTTTCGGCCCTGGGAATGAGTTCCCGTTGGAACGACAATTTTGGGCATGTTCGTTTACTACTTTGTGCACGTGGAGCGCCCAATGGATGAGTGTCAAGGAATCCTCATGGCGCTTCTCGACGGCATCTCTGATTCCGCCGATGTCGCCTATCGACACGGCGAAGCGATCCTGATGAGGGCAGGCCCCGAAGCTGGAGCGGTCGCCAAGACGGTACGGCTGCTAGTGGAAACTCCCTTCTTCCTAGAAGACGAAGTGGTCATCCTCATAAGCTGGGAGGCAACAGGCGCAACCGCTCTGTTTCCGAAAATGGACGCTGAATTGAGGCTGGCGCCCGTTAGCCCGAGTATTTCGAAGCTCGGCATCGAAGGCTCTTACGAGCCACCCTTGGGGACGATCGGGCGGGTGATCAATCGGGCACTACTTCATCGGGTCGCTGAGGCAACGATCAAGCACTTTATAGATCGGCTCGGTGAAGCCCTCTTGTGGCCGCCCGAAACAAACAGCCTTAGGAGAAAGAAACTCTCTTCCCTCACCTAGAATCGATGAATGAGTGAGCGGAGGCGCCTCGAAGCGCTGATCGAAGCAGGAATGGCCCTGGGGTCCGCTCGAGACCTCGAACCTTTACTTCAGAAAACCGCGGATCTCGCGAGAGAAGTCATCGAGGCGCAATACGCCGCAGTGGGTGTTCTGGGAGAAAACGGCGAACTCATCAAATTCGTGTACTCGGGTTTTGACGAGGAAACAGTGCGAAGGATCGGAAGGCTCCCTGAAGGAAAAGGAGTGCTGGGCGTGATCATCGACGAGGGCCGCCCGCTGCGACTTCCTGAGGTCTCGGGTCATCCACGTTCGGCGGGTTTCCCCGCGCAGCATCCACAGATGCATTCGTTCCTGGGTGTCCCGATCTCGGCACGAGGCCGGATCTTCGGGCGTCTTTACCTGACCAACAAGAAAGACGCCGCTGAGTTCTCTGCTGAAGACGAGCAAATAGCTCTTACCTTCGCCGCACAGGCCGGCGTAGCTGTCGAGAACGTCTTTCTTCTCGAGGAGGTCAGACGCAAGACCGAGGAGCTCGCCGTGCTGGAAGAGCGGGATCGAATCGCAAAAGAATTGCACGATGGGGTGATTCAATCCATCTATTCGGTTGGGCTATCACTGCAAGGCTCATATGGCCTTCTTGAGCAGGATGCTGAGAGGGCAAAAGTCAGAATCGACGAGGCGATCGCCGAACTCGACAACGTTATCCGCGACGTTCGGAGCTACATATTTGAGCTCCAACCACGAGAGTTGAAAGACAAGGGCCTGGTTGAAGCCATCACGGATCTGGCGCGCCACCTAGAAGTGAACACACTTGCTCATGTCGAGATTGATATCGACGAATCCGCGGTCACCTCGATAGGTTCCGAAGTCGAGGCAGAGATGATTCAGATCGTGAGAGAGATTCTTTCGAACATAGCCAAGCATGCAGCCGCTGCTGAAGTATCCATTCACGGGGTCCACAGTGGAAACACGTTGGAAGTCTTGATTGACGACGACGGTGTTGGCTTCGATCCATCTGTCGTGACTGGGGGCCTTGGATTGAAAAACATTCAGGCTCGCGCTTCGGGAATCGGTGGGCAGTTCCGCATCATCCGACGCAAACCTAAAGGCACGAGACACGAATTGCGGATACCGGTGGAAAGTGCCGAGGAGCGAAATGACTGAGAAGATTCGAGTGATGCTCGTAGACGATCACGAAGTGGTCCGACGGGGTTTGCGTGCCCTCCTCGAAGCCGAGGACGACATCGAAGTTATTGCGGAGGCATCGGGCGGCAAAGAGGCCGTCGACCTCGTGAAACTTCATTCGCCGGATGTGGTGGTAATGGATGTGCGCATGCCCTCAGGAAGTGGAGTTGAGGCTTGCAGGGAAATCCGAGAGCATAGCCCCGACGTCCAAGTGATCATGCTCACGTCTTATTCAGATGATGAGGCGCTATTCAATTCGATCATGGCGGGAGCGGCCGGTTTCGTCCTCAAGCAGATAAAGGGGTCTGACCTGGTTGGAGCGATCCGCGCGGTCGCATCGGGAAAGTCACTTCTCGATCCGGATGTGACTAAGCGCGTCCTCGAGCGGCTTAGGAAAGCAAAGTTTGAGGAGAAAGACCCGAAGATGGCAAGACTGTCGCCCCAAGAAGAACGCATCCTCGACTTGATCGCCGAAGGCCTCACCAACCCTGAGATTGGAGAGCGTCTCCATCTTTCGTCGAAGACAGTAAAGAACTACGTCTCTACCATCCTTCAAAAACTTGAAGTGGCCCGACGTGCGGAGGCCGCCGCCTACTCGGCACGCACGAAGAATCGTCCCGTAGGTCGCCCGGAATAACGCATGGCTCACTAGGCAATCGAATTTCGTTCTCTCGCTTCCGCTGCAACCACTCGGTCGCGGCCGGCCCGCTTGGCGCGATAGAGGGCATCATCGGCGCCGCGGTAAAGCTGATCGGGACTAGAGCCTACGGCGGGTGTCGCGAGCCTGGATGCCCTACGAAATGTAATCGCGAACTCTCTCGGCGAGAGCAACTGCTTCGGGTCCTTCGGTGCCAAGACTTTCTCCTTTCAGTGTGGGACGACACACTTCGGTGAGGCGAAACACACTCTTCAAATTGGGGCTGTCGCGTGAGCCCGAGGCGAAGAGATCGAAGTACATTGGGTGAACCGTTCTAGCGATATAGCAGGTTCAGACCAAACGCCATGGAGGACTCACTGCTTGGATGGCCTCTGCCCTCACGGGGTAGAGGTCGCGGACATTGGACCGATCCCGGGAAATATCAGGCACATTTAGCCAAAGAAACAACTGGCGTTGCGCGTAGTTTTCATTCGAGTTGCTGACTTTTTGGCTTTCAGCACCTTTCATCGTCCACCTCCTCGCCGGCAAATAGGGCCTCTGAGCAGACCTTCTATAAGAGTCAAGCGGCAATATCTGCCCTCGCCTGATCCTTCATGAGCTCCCGATAAATGACATTGGATAGGTGTCTCTTTAGACAACGCACACCCTCCTTGTAGCTCTTGCCCATTTCTCGCTGGCGGGCCATGTAGGCCTGCGCCTCGGGGCTGACCCTTTGTTGAGCGAGAGCCACAAAATGCAAAGCCCAGTTCAGCTGGCGGTTGCCTGTTCGATTCAATCGGTGACGAGTAGTCGAACCTGATGAAGCAGGAAGAGGTGCTGTCCCAGAAAGAAGCGCGAACGATGCTTTGGACCTAACCCGAGATATATCACCGACCTCTCCGAGGATCTTGGCAGCGATAAAAGGACCAACGCCGGGCACGCTGGTGAGGCCCGTGCCGAGCTTCGCGACTCGCTCTTCAATCTGTTTTTCAACGTCGGCCATCTTCAGGTTCAACCGAGAGATCTCCGAGATTCGAGTCCTGATTAGTTCGGCGCGAACCGAATGGTCGCCGCGGACGAGCTGCCTGGCAGCGACCAAATGCTTCTTGGCTCTTAGGTTCGGGATCCGTTGTGAGTATTCCGGGTGAGCGATCACAAGGTCGATGTGAAGACGGTTCGTGATCTGCGTACGTGTGCGTGTTAGCTGGTCACGGTAGTCGCAGAGCAATTTCAACTCCCCTAGGTGCGGCGATCGTTTCGGCGAAGAGAGGTCGGCTTCACGAGCCGCAACTCTGGCGATCGCCACCGCGTCAACTGGGTCAGACTTGCCGGCGGCACGCTTGCGTCTTCTTTCTCTATGCGCATGGGAGGTCGGTACCTCTCGAACATCTTCTCCGGCCTCGAGAAGACAAGAAGCGAGCTTGGCTCCGTAAGAGCCGGAGCATTCGATTCCGATCCTGCGATCACCTTGATGAGTTCGAAGCCAAGCAAGGAGCGCGAGGTGGCCTTTCGGGCTGTTCTGAAACTCTCGCTCTTCCAGGAGAGCTCCCAAGGCATCCACAACTGCCGCGGCGAGCGACCTCTTGTGCGAGTCGACACCAATCACCACATCCATCCTGGCCTCCTTTCACGGGCCGACGTACGATGTGGACTGGCGGTTGGACAACCAGGCGTTGAGCAGGTACATCCGTCTATCAAGTCACAGCCGCCGGTCCGATCCCGGTCGGAGAGACGGTCAGCTCAAAAGTCAGCAGCGTGACTGCGACTAGCACTTTTTGAGTCATCTCCGGCCGGTTTCGGACACTCTCGCCTTAAGCGAGGTCCCACAGTCGGATTCATACGCCAGCACTTTTATGTCGTGGGCGCTGACAGATTCGAACTGTCGACCCCTGCCTTGTAAGAGTAGTAAGTCCTTCGCGACGAATGTGCCAATCTACCTGCGGTTTCATTCGTTTGCGCAGGTCGCGAGGCTAGTTTCGCAAACCTCAACGTTACGTTCTGTTAGGTCGCGTTAGGTTCTCTTTAGCTCTGTTGTGGTTCCCATTTGGTTCCCACGCCTCCTTATATGTGAGCACTGCCCTCAGGGGCATGGGTCAGAACAGTCCGACGCGTGAGAAGCAAGTCCACCTAGCCAAACGAAGACGGCGGGTTCCACAGTGGCAACCCTAGGGGGCTACGTTGCCGATGAGATGGTTGTAGTTGTCAGGATCAAAAGGCTGTTCAAGGTGTCGAGCGCGAAGCCATAAGAATTGGCAAGGCTCGCGTTCGTCGCCAGGACGCCTTCGCCAGCAAAGCCCATATGTTCTCTTGCCGGCAACCGTGGTGATCAGTCCGAATGTGTCTACCTTGCGGATTCGATCATTGGCGGTGTCTCGATGCTCTGAGCTGGCTGGGCGGCTGAGTCGAGGCGGTCAGTTCTACCTCTCTGTTCGCGAGGCCGCCAAAGCGGCGCGCACCCGCTCCCCCAATCGCGCGAGCCTCTGCAGCGGTTCATTGCTGAATACGAAGCGCACATGACGGTCGGCCACTTCTCCGCCCCAGCCGCGCATCGGGGTGGCTGCGACTTTCTGCTCGAGAAGGCGCTCGGAAACATCCAGGCAGTCCATCCCCATTGCGGCGACATCCAGAAGTAGCGACCACGCTCCGGCGGGTCGCACCGTGGGGAGGCCCTCTAGTTGACGGAGCGTCTCATCGCGCCGTCGCTGATACTCAAGGTTGGCGGTGACGATGTGTTCATCGGGTAGCTCAAGAGCAGCGCGGGCGCCGATCTGGGCGAAGCCACTGGCAACCAGACCGTTGTAGATGTGAACGCGCGACACGTCGTTCACGAGGTTGCCGGGCGCAACTACCCAGCCAACCCGCCACGCGATCATGCGCTGTTCCAGGGAGACGGCGCCAACGGTTACGGTTCGATCCCGCATCCCTGGCAATGCCGCGGGGTGGCGCACGGTCCTGCCATCGAAGAGCACACCCTCGTACCCAGCCCAATAAAGGAGCACGAGATCATGCTCTATGCAAACGGCTGCGATAGCGTTCCATTCCTCGTCGCTGACCACCCAGCCGGACGGAAACGATGCATTGTTCACGAAAATGACGCGAGCCCGATCGGTGACCGCGGCTCTCAGCGCTGCGAGGTCGAGCCGCCATTCCTCGTCGACGACCAGCAATGGGACAAGAGTCGGAATCGCCCCGACGAGCCGAACCCGATTGAGCATGCCCGCGTAGGTTGGGTCCGTGAGCACGACCTCGTCCCCCGGATCGGTAAGGCAGAAGAGAGCATCGAGCATCGCGTCTCCCTCGCCGCTGGTAATCACGATCTCGCGCCGTCCGTCATAGCGCGGGCCGCCCCGGCGCTCGATGTACGCCGCTACTGTGTCCTTGAGATCGTCGCGCCCCGTAAACGGCAGCCAACTGTTCGCGTCATCCTTATCGATCGCACCCCGGGTGGCCTCCATCGCCGCGGATGGGGGCGGAATATCGGTGTCGAGATTCTCCATGCGGAGCACTTCAGGATCGTCCCCAGCCGCTGCGGCGACCCGATCGATGTTGAAGCCCGGGATGTCGTCCAATCGCCGGATGCTCATGACGGTCCTCCTCTCGATCGGCAGGAGAATACTCCGCGCGGTCTTGTGTTCCAAACAAATCGGCCTCGAGGAACGACCGAACATTTGGCTACTCCCCGCTAAGACGCTCCACTGATGCGAGGGGTCGCCCTCCCTTTTCTAACTGCAACTTCTCGAACCGGCAAACCCACTTGAGAACTCTCCCGTCGACCTAGTCGTGGCGGGTTTGCGCGCTCCCAGTACTGCCGAGGGCTTGTAAATGGGGACTGCAGCTTCACCATAGTCTTGACAGTTAATCGCCTACAAGACGTCTTAGCTGCCTAATTACAGCGAAGTCGTCGTTATCGGTAGCGGTGTCGTGTCCTGCTGCATACGCACTGGACCGTTAGCCGTGCCTGGGGCTTCATAGTGGAGGTTTCGGTTTATATACAGGAAAGTGCCCTTCGTCGCATTGCCAACGTCGGTACATTTGAGCACTAGCGGTGCTTGCATGGCGGCCGTGCCGTAGTATGGGCGATTGTTGCAGGCACCTGTTCCGCCGTCGTGCCAAATCGAGTGAGCGATCGGGTCGGCATAATTCGAGTTGTTGGAGTCTATGAACGTTAGTGCCCCCGCCACCGGCAACCAATGGCGGAACCGCTACCGATACCAGAACCTCGCCCGGCCCAGCCTACGCCATGACTCGGGCTCCGATCGATACCGCGATCCCTCGGACGTCAGCTCGGATTGACGACGAAGCTGTCTCGCTGTGCTCCGGCCGACGAAGGGCTCCCGTCGAGAGGTATGCCTGGATCAAGCGACAGCACGGGCACAGCAAGCCCGCCGGCATGTTCATCCCGGTCCGCCATACTTCGCGATCACGATGTCTTCGCCTTGATGCGGTTCTCCATGAGAGGCCCTCCTGAAAATAAGGTGAGCCGCCCCGAGAAACTAGGGAAATACATCGCCTTTAAGTAAGGTTGACGCAGGGTCCCTCGAGCGTGAGGCTTGCTGTATGTCACGTCCGCCGATCAAATATGCCAAGAATGCAGCCGGTCTGAACATCGCTTACTGGACGCTTGGCGATGGCCCTCCAGATCTGGTCTACGTTCCAAACTTCGTAACCAACGTTGACCTGCTTTGGCTATTCGAGCCTGTGGCGCGTATCTTGCGGCGATTGGCTTCCGTCGGACGGCTTACGGAATTCGACACCTCGGGCACGGGTGTATCGGATTCCATCCCTGTGGATGAATTGCCGACAATGGAGCAGTGGATGGACGACGTCCGCGTAGTGATGGACGCCGAAGGCATTGAGCGCGCCACGCTGATCAGTCAAGACTCCGGAGGCCCTGTCGCGGCGCTCTTCGCAGCCACTCATCCGGACAGGACCGCCGGGCTGGTGTTGTTGGGATCTTATGCACGAATGCTGAGTGCACCGGACTATCCCTGGGGTTATCCGAGCGAACGACGGACTCACGCACTCGACGAATTTCTAGAGATGTGGGGTACCGGGAAACAACTTCAGGTAACAGGTCCAACCGTCGCGGACGATGCGGCTTGGCAGGAATGGGTTGGCGTTATGGAAAGGGCAGTCTCCGTGAGAATGAGGCGTCCCTTATTCGAGATGCTCCAATCGGTTGATGTGAGGGCGGTCCTTCCCGCCGTTCGCGTTCCCACTCTCGTGATCCATCGCCAGGGAGACCGCTACATCCGGGCCAGCCTTGGCCGCTTCCTTGCCGACAACATCGAGGGAGCGAAGTACGTCGAACTACCTGGTGACGATCATTATTGGTTCATGGGAGACAGCGGCAGGATCGTGGATGAGATTCGCAATTTCGTGATCGGTGCCCGAGAAGACCCACAGGAGACGGATCGGGTGCTTGCGACCCTGATGTTCACCGATATTGTCGATTCCACCGGGTACGCGGCCCGTCTCGGAGATCGTAGGTGGCGAGAACTTCTTGATCGCCACGATGAAGTCGTGCGTGAATCGTTGCGCCACTTCCGTGGGCAGGAGGTCAAAGCCACGGGGGATGGATTCCTTGCAACGTTTGATGGTCCCGCTAGGGCGATCCGTTGTGCGTTATCGCTAAATCAGCAGATGAGCTCTTTGGGCATCGAGTTGCGAACCGGCCTACACACGGGAGAAGTTGAACAGCGCGGCGAGGACTTGGGAGGGATCGCCGTTCACATCGGTGCCAGGGTTATGGCCGAGGCTGAGCCTTCCGAAATACTCGTCACCGGCAGTGTGCCCCCACTTGTTACTGGTTCGGGCATCACCTTCGAAGATCAGGGAATCCGAGATCTACGAGGAATACCCGGTGAATGGCGGCTCTTCGCGGTTAGGGAATAGGACCAGATCTTATCGAGCGGCTTGCGCTCTCGAAGAATCGACAAGGTTAAGGACCTGAGATTGTCTGGGACACTGGAGAGTTGGGACCAAGCAGAGGCGTATGAGCTGTGGGTCGGGCGTTGGAGTCGGCGGGTCGCCATCGAATTTCTTGAATGGCTCGAACCTGGCGCGGCCCTTGCATGGGCGGACATCGGTTGCGGAACGGGTCAACTCGCCGAGTCCATAATTGCCTACCACGATCCAGGATCCGTTCGCTCAATCGACAGAGCCCCAGCCTTTGTTGCTCATGCACGACGTAAGGTCGACGACCCCCGAATGCGTTTCGCAATCGCTGACGCTACGGCTCTCCCGTGGAGGGCAGAGAGTTTCGACTTCGCGGTCTCGGGATTGGTTCTTAACTTCGTCCCCGAGCATGAGGCGATGGCCCGTGAGATGGTCCGAGTGACGAAGCGGGGCGGCATCATCGGGCTCTATGTTTGGGACTACGCGGGGGGCATGCAGATGTTGCGGCATTTCTGGGAAGCCGCGATCTCCGTAAATCCCGACGACAAGCGACTCGATCAAGCGGAGCGCTTCCCGATCTGCCGGCCGACTCCGTTGGCGGCCTTATTCGAACATGTCGGCTTGAACTCGGTCGCGGTGAGGTCGATCGACATACCGATGGAGTTTCGTAATTTCGACGATTTCTGGGCACCATTTCTCGGCAGAGTAGGGGCTGCGCCGACATACCTCGCATCGCTGGACCAACCAACCCAGGACCAGATCCGAGACACCCTACGCGACCGGGTTTCGCCCTCCGGGGGGCCTGTCGCGTTGACCGGCCGGGCCTGGGCGGTGAAGGGCGTCAGGACGAGTTAAGCGTTCGAGTGAAATCTCTGGCTACCAGTCGATCATTCTCGACGGTTTTGGGCATAACGAACAGAGATCCAGCATTGAATCGTGCTGGGTCTAGGGGGTTCACCCGGTTGAAAGGCCGGAGAGACGGTCAGGTCAAAAGTCAGCAGGCTGCCTGCGACTAGCGGTTTTGGAGTCATCTCCGGCCGGTTTCGGACACTCTCGCTTTAAGCGAGGTCCCACAGTCGGATTCATACGCCTGCGACCTTGTGGGCGCTGACAGATTCGAACTGTCGACCCCTGCCTTGTAAGAGTAGTAAGGCCTTCGCCATGAATGTGCCGATCTACCTGCACTTTCATTCGTTTGCGCAGGTCGCGAGCGAAAACTCGCAAACCTCAACGTACGTCCTCTTACGTCGCGTTAGGTTCTCTTTAGTTCTGTTGTGGTTCCCGTTTGGTTCCCGCGCGTCCTTATATGTGACCACTGCCCTCGCGGGCATGGGTCAAAGCACGGGCAAGATCACCTTCTCCCCCAACGTGTTGGCTAGGCCAATAGATTGGGGGCAAGGATTGGACCCGACTACCTCCTTCGCACTGCCCGTGGGGACGGTGACCCTGCTCCTAGCCGACATAGATCCCTGCGAGCGTCCGGCTCGGACCTTCAACCAGCCCGTCGGTGGACTTGAAAACCGTTCCCAGGTTGCCTAGAATTTTCTTCTACGTACTCGGCGCCCACCTCATCCGTCGAGATCGCGCCAGGCCCTCATGGCCAATATGACGAAGACATCGATTCGCTCAACGCGTCGGAGGTGAGGCTTTGAAACGAACGATGGTTGTAGCCACAATCTTGGCCCTGCTGGAGCCTTGTTCCTTACGGCCATCCCGTCGGCTTACGCCTATATGAGTGACGGCGGCCCGAACGACCGTTGCAATCGGTGCTACAGAGTCCTGTCGTTCAAAGAAGTATGTCCCGCCTAAACGAAAGGAGAAGGAGAGTGCGTACGGTGAAGAGAAGGATGATTGTGGTCAGTGCGCTCTTGATGTTGTTCACGAGCCTCGGCAT
>JBHELT010000024.1:0-29089 GCA_046262935.1 Actinomycetota bacterium
AGATCTTTGTAGATACGTTGTTTCGCACTTGAGCCCCCCAGAACCTCTTGAAGCGAGCATCGATCTTGCTCTTCATGACCATGTTCATGGTCCACGCACGATGGGGCTGGCGTGGATACATCAAGGGGGCGGACACTGGCACAACGGGGCCACGGGCGGGTTCCGATCATTCGTAGCAATTCACCGTCCAACTAAGGCCGGCATCGCGCTACTGGCAAACAGTCATGATGCGGAGTCTCTCGACAGAGTCGGCCTCGCCGTATTGACCGAACTGGTCATGAGTAGGCTGCCGTCTTGAGTTGTTATTCAGATCCGCTTTATGACAGGCGCGTACAAACGGACGTTCCGCACCGCTGCTGCGCCGACGCTAGACGGACTGAAATGTCATTGATCGAGTTCAGGCCCCTGAATGCGAACCACATGTTCCTTCTTCATGAGTGGCTAAACATGCCGCACATGCGTCGCTTCTACCAGAAGGCGCCAATAACTCCGGAAGAGGTAAAGCAGAAGTATCTGCCACGGACACTTCCTTCTTCGCCAACCCGCTGCCATCTCGCGGTGGTTAACGGTTCGCCTGTTGGAAAACTGCAGTGTTATCGCAACGCCGACTTCCCTGAGAACGCCTCGGAAATCGGAACCTCTGAGGGGATTAGCATTGACCTATTCATAGGTGAACCCACAAAGCTTAGACAAGGTCCTTGTGGACCGATTCTTCGGGGTTATCTCTCGGTTGTCACTGACCTGTTCCCCGATGAGTCACCCACTTACGTGTGTCACGACCAACGCAACGAGGCGGCAATCGCATGCTCGAAGTCGGTAGGGTTCAGGCAAGTCCTAGAGGTCATCGAAGGTGGGTGCCCCTGCGTCCTGCTCGTGACGAGTGACACTGGGGTCTTACCAATTTCGGCCCCATGAGGAACTCCAAGTCCCGGGACGGTGGGGTTTCCAGGGTTCACCAGCACCCGGTGAGATAGGCGATAAGTGCGTGGATAAGTCGGTCCGGGCCGGCGAGGGGTTCAAAATCCGATTCTTTACGTGGGAGTCCGGTAGCAAAAGAGGGTTGGGATGAAAGTGAACGCAGCGCTCGACGGCGAGAGATTTGCTACCCAATCCAACGGGGGAGACTGGATCATCTCGTGGCATGCTTCCATCGATCCACCGACTGGGACCCCTCATGGCGCCTCAGCCATCTGCCTGACGGGGGACATGGGACTGGTCCTCATCAGTCCTGATGGGAAACGCTGGGGGCTTCCTGGTGGGAGACCGGAAGGATCCGAGTCCGGGGAAGAGACGATGAGGCGCGAGGTGATGGAAGAGGCATGTGCGACGGTACACACGGCGCGCCTAACCGGATTCATGAGAGGGGAATGCATCTCCGGGCCAGAAGAGGGTCTGGTTCTAATCCGCTCACAATGGGTTGCTGATGTTGACCTACAACAATGGGCACCGCAGTACGAGATTCCACATCGGCGAGTGGTCCCCGCATCGCAATGGCGTGAGCACATCTGGATCGAAGACGGATGGCTGGCCTTCGTTACACGGGCGTTCTCGGAGGCGAACATTGCGTGATGGGCAACACCGAACGATCGGAAGCACGGACTAGGATCAACCAATGCCGGAAGTTAGGCGAATCGGGGCTCGGCTTGAGCAGAAGCCCGAGAGTCGGTCTAGTCAGCTGTGATCGACGCTGAGGGAGTAAGACGAGGACGCATGCCTTAGAGATTCTCTCCCTGAAGAGTTCGTCGGGGCTACGAGCGCAGAGGGCAGCATGAATGCAGGCATGCGGTGTGAGACCTTGAATGGCGCCCGGCTCTCGGCTGCGTAACGGAAAAATCCGCCCATACAGGCAGGAATCGGGACTTTGTGTGTCGAACGTATCCAGGGTCACTGCGAGTGCTGGAACCGCACGGATTAGTTGGGGAGGACGAGGATGGCTCATGGTGTGGCAAATGCCTTTGGTCGACTAGTGGCACCCATTAGGTTGCTGGCGATCGTTCTTATTGTTATTGCAACCTCGCTCGTGTCGTCCAAGGGTGCTTTCGCGGATCACTATTCCTACCCCGATTACTGGAACTACTACGGTAACGGCAACGACGGGAGCAACTTCAGCCAATCGGATTGTGCGATCTACGGTTACGGTCAGGGCGGGGCATGCTTCGACATAAATGCTTCATCAGAATCGGTGCAGGTTTGGGACCAAGCATTCGGTTACAACATCGCCGCGCAGATCCAGGTATGGGGTAGCTACGCATCTAACTACGGATACGTTTCTTACAACCAAGTGCTGTACAGCCGCTGGTTCTGCGGAGCGTATTCCTCGCAATCGCTTTCGATGTGGGTGGATTCGAACGGAAATTCGTACCAGCCGCAATGGTTCGCTGTCGTGGTGGGCGGTGCGGCCCAGAATCTGCAGTACTGCGGGGCAGGCGGCGGCGGAGGAACGTCGGGTTGGATCAGGGCGATGTTACCCACAACCACGACACTTTCGGCATCTCCCAATCCCTCGAATCTTGGCCAACCGGTGACGTTCACCGCGTCAGTGAATCCCAATGATGGTGGAGGTGCGGTCTCGTTCGTAGCAGACGGGTCTCCCGTATCAGGATGCTCGAACCAGGCGCTTGCCTTTGTCAGCGGTTCTTACAAGGCGACCTGCACTACCTCCTCGTTGAGCGCAGGTAGCCATGCCATCTCGGCTAATTACAGCGGCGATGCGAAATATGGGTCATCGAGTGGCTCCCTAGGTGGAGGCCAAAGAGTGCTCAAGCTCGCTACGAGCGTAACGATCTCGTCTTCACTGAACCCGTCCAATGTTGGCGAGGCGGTGACGTTCACCGCGTCAGTGAATCCCACCGACGGCGCAGGGGTGGTTTCGTTCTCGACAGACGGTTCGCCGATATCAGGCTGTTCAAGCCATTCCCTGCAAGTCGTAAGTGGTTCCTATCAAGCTACATGCACCACCTCTTCTTTGACTGCGGGCAACCACGCCATCTCGGCTACCTACGGTGGCGATGCGGCCTATGAATCATCGACTGCACTCTTAGGTGGGGGCCAAAGCGTTCTAAAACTCGCGTCGGGCACCACGATCCTGTCATCAACGAGCTCTTCGACTTACGGCCAAACGGTCACGTTCACGGCGATCGTGAACCCAACCGACGGTGGAGGTACCGCCGTTTTCTCGTCAGACGGTTCGCCGATATCGGGGTGTGGTAACAAAGGGCTGCAACTCGTAAGTGGTTCCTATCAAGCAACCTGCATCACGTCATCTTTGACCGCGGGCAACCACGCCATCTCAGCTACCTACAGCGGCGATCCCCGTTATGGATCATCGAACGCATCATTAAGTGGGGGCCTAAGTGTGTTCCAAGCGACCAGCACAACAAACGTGATTTCACCTCGCAACCCATCCAGTTACGGTCAGCCAGTTAAGTTCACGGCGATCGTGAGTCCAACGGACGGTGGCGGTGCCATCTCTTTCTCTGCAGACGGATCCGCGATATCCGGATGCCAAAGTCTGGCCTTGGTCCCCCGGGGTGGCTTTGCCTATGAAGCCACCTGCACGATCTCCTCCCTGGCTATCGGCGTGCACACTGTCGGTGCGAACTATTCAGGCGATACCAACGCCGGACCGTCCATCGGATCACTCACTGGCCAATCGGTGAAGGCGGCCGCAACCACGCTATCTGCAAAGGCGGCATTCGCTCAACTCTCGCCTCTACGTGTCAATGAGATGACCCTTACGGCGTTGCTCACTGTGCAGTGGTCCGGTGCAGGATTGAGCAATCAGCCCCTTGTCTTCAGCGCCGGTCCCACCATCCTGTGTAGCGCTGTCACGACAAATGCCTCTGGGTCAGCTACCTGTGCCAACCTCACATCAAGCCAGCAAGCCGCAGTCATCGCGAACAATGGTTACAAAGTTTCCTATGCCGGAACGACTAACTACATTTCTTCGAATGCGGATGCGCCTCTGATTTCAACTGCCTCTTAGACCGAACCCCGCCAATTGGGCGGAGGCGGCAAGAAGCGGCGGCAGAAACGCTGATGCGACAACCCTGATCGCCGCTAAGCGCGGAACCATGACCTGGGAAGGCGCCGACCCGCCAGGGACAATCCGAAACCGATACTCGACCAACCCATGATCAGCTGGAATGGCCAATCGATACCGGTATTCGGCAGGGTTTGGTTTACGGTCAAAGTGATGCGTGGAGACGAGACCGGGTCGATACCGTCGGCATCGCCGCGCGCCAGGTTGGCTATGGTCTTGCCTCCTGCAGGATCGTCGACCGTTGCGGTGAATGAAACGCTCCCTTTGGCACCTGCCGCCAGGCTGCCGATGATCCAGGTGATCGTTCTGTTACCCCCGTCGAACACTCCGCCGTTCGCCGGCACCACGCTGCTGAGTGAAGAGTCGACGACGTCTGAGATCACGAAATTGGTCGCGGCCGCTCCAGTGTTGGAGTATGCGATGGTGTACGTAACGGTCGCGCCGGGGTCAACATTGCTCTTTGGCGATGATGTCTTCGTCAGGCTGATGACGGGCAGCGACGTAACGGGGGCGCCGACAACATGGATGATCAACGGTGCTGTGCCGTAATCGGAGTTGTAATGAAAAGAGCTTCCGGAGCAATCAAGGATGAGCTGCGACAGGCTTACGTCACCGACGGATGATGCCCGATAGCCGTACAGAGAAGTAACGTCGCCACCAGCATTCAATGTATAGATGTCGTCGTCGGAACCTCCGCTTTGGAATGTGAAGTCAGTTGCGACAGGGACGATGACGCCCGATGGATCAACGATCGCTGGAACAGAGATCTCCTGAAACGTAGTAGCCGTATGCGCAAGTACCGTCACTACGAACGTCGACCCTTCGACCACATCCCAAGAACCATCAGCTCGCTGAGTCCCAGGGGACACCGAATAAGACAAGATCTGATTGCGGTTCTGCGAGATAAGGCTTTCGACATGCAACACTCCTCCGGGGGTATCGGGGGCACACAGTCCGGAGCGTGCAACTTGTGTTGCCAGAACCGAACCTGCGTTGGCCGCAGACGCTGTTACGGTGATCGCAGTATCAGTGCCAACCGCGGCGGCCGACTTGACAACCCTTACTGTCCAGAAAGCATCGGCAGTTGCGCCGGGAGCAAGCGTGCCGATGGAATAGGTGGGTGAAGAAACCAAGAAGATGCAGGGACCTCCTCCGCAATCGGTCGGCGTGACTGATCCGAGAGCAAGCGTTGCCTCGGTGGTCGTCGCTGGCTCGGTGCCCGTATTGGTCACTTTCGCTTGCACCATGAACAACTCGGGCTTAGATGTCGCCAGCTGTGTGACGTCGAGACCGATGACCTGCCACGAGACGATCTCCGCAGAAAGCGTTGTGGCTGCATACGCCGGAGTGCCTACCAGGAAGCAGGCAACGAAAGCCGAAACGAGGCATGCGAAGAACAAGCGCTTGAGGGGCATCAGGAGGTTCTACCGTCTGGGAGCCAGGCTTGGCAACTCGAACTCAGCCTTCTAGCCCAGCAAGGCTGAGTCTTCCATGGCGCTACCATGAGTTATGGTATTGTCGTGGCATGAAAACGGTAATAGATAAGGCAGGGCGCGTGGTAATCCCGAAGTTCCTGCGCGAAGAAGTCGGTCTGACCGAAGGCGAGATTGAGGTGACCCGGGACGGCGCCGGGATTCGCATCGAACCCGTCACAGGATTGGGCTTGGTTGAGCGGCGCGGCAGACTTGTTATTCCCGCGGACGGAGCATCGATCACGGACGAGATGGTCAGGAAACTTCGTGACGCCGGCCAGAGGTAGGCCGGGATCCATCACGCTAGTTGACACGAGCGTGGCAGTTGCCCTGGTCGTTACTGGTCACGAAGCCAATCTCATGGTTACCGACGCTTTGCAGGACAAAACTCTTGGTTTGGCAGGGCACGCGAGCTTCGAGACGTATTCGGTCCTCACGCGTCTGCCCGCGCCAGCCCGACGCAGCGCATCAGATGTCGCGAGATTATTGGCCCAAAACTTTCCCGAGACTAAGTTCCTGAGCGAGCAAGCACAAAGATCACTTTTGCAAAGGCTTAGCCAACTCGGCGTCAGCGGGGGATCGGTCTACGACGCTTTGATCGGTGAGACCGCACGCGTTCACCACCTCAGACTCGCCACCAGAGATCAGCGGGCCGTTCCCGCATACAGGGCGCTTGACATAGATTTCGACTTCTTGGAATAGTGCCTGCGCCGACCGCATGCTGGCTTGTGGGCTGCCAGCCGGAGCGTCAGCAAGTCCGACGATTTCTCTTCAATCGCTTTCTCCAGCTGAGGAAGGGGCTCTACGGGCCCCCACTGCCAATGAAGAGTTTTTTTCGCTGAAGGCAGGAATATCGGGGGTCGGCGCCGAAGTGTTCCCTGAACGTTCCGACTCTGCCTATCAGGAGGTATTTATGCGTCGACGGTGGTCTGCTGGATTGATCCTTTTTGCTCTTGCTCAATTCGTTGTCTCGCCTGCTCGCGCCGAAGCCCCCGACCCACACTCAGAGTCGATCCTGGATGGCTGTCAGCGAAGTCAGGCAATGATCTTGTCCATGACAACTCCCGAGTGGGTGTACGTACACCACGCCGATGTTCTTGCGGCCCGCGTCGCTGGGGACTGGATGCTTGGTCGTAGGAGCGTTCGCGGTATCGCCACGGATTCCAAGCCTGCCGGCGATGATCTTTTTGTGAGCCATGAGTTTGTTGACATGAACATCGATGTCGCCCCCGATCCGGCCAATCCCGATCCGGGCTTCACGGATCTGATCGAAGAAGGCGACGGATCGACGGTTCACTCCGAGTGGGAAGATGGACTCATCCCCATGTGGGCGTGGCCGCAGGTTGGCGACGGGGTTCAGGAAAGCGGCTCATGGATCTGGGATTGCGGGCACTGGGGTGACGGCGGCGCCGACCCGACTCACGGCATCTCACCGCTTCTGCCTTACGATCCTGCCGAGACGCTGCAGGACCTCAACCGTCCCGGCACGATCTCCGGGGAAGGCACAGAGCTTCATCCGTTGTTCGAAGTTGCAACTTTCCGCAAAGAAGCGGCTGGACTTCTCAACGGCACTCCCAGCCCCCTTCAGCACCTGGACGCGTGGATCTCTGGCGACGCAGGTCCGGCTTTGGCGGAAGAAGAGTGCGCATTGAAGGGAGTGCCTCCGGCGCTGGCGCAGCAGGTCTGCTCGCGCTACCGCGACGTTGGAGGGCACTATTCGTACAAGATCCAGCTCGGCCCCCAACCCGCCGGCGGGACGATCGTTGTCAATCCATTGGTTGTTCGACCTGAAACAGATGCGGATCTGGCGAACCTGCCCGTGACTATCACGCCTGACATCTCCGCGGGGACCGTTTCGGTGAGTTTCGATCTGCCTCACCAGACCGCGCCCGATGCTGCACATGTCCAGCATTTCGGCATCAGCGTGGAAGCTGGATGGTCGAACGAGACCGCGGCAGTAAAGCATGTCGTTGTCACGCTCGACCAGTTGCACATCCAAAGGTCGCTGGATGTTATGCAGCAGCAGGGCGGGAGCGAACCTAATCAGAACCCGGTGGCAAATGGGCCCGAACAAACCTTCGGTCCAGGCGAATGGGTGATGGTTGCGCAAGCGAATGGCCACTGGATGCAATTGCCCCCTTCGCTGGTTTCTCAGGTGACCGACAACCAAACGATCAACTTCGATCCGCCGCTGACGTTTGACTATTATCTGCCCGGCGATATCGCTCCTCGTCTTTTCGTGAGCGGTCGTGAATGTGATATCCCGTTGATCGACTGCGCTAGCGATACTTACGGGGCCCATGCCAACGCTGTGCCCTTCGCGGAGATCGGTTACAACGACCATCCCGGAAGGATCATGAGTGGCAGTCAGCACGTGGGCGTCGTCATGTCGACGGGGCAGGCAACCTATAAGCCCATTCAGAATCTCAGCACGAATCCGAGCAACGGTAACGAGGACAAGTCTGATTACACCTGTGCTCCATATTCCTGCTACCAATTAAAGGCAACGCTAAGCGTTTCTTGAAGGCGCCGATGAGTGAAACGCCAACGATCTTGTTTGTTTGCGTGCAAAACGCGGGACGCTCACAGATGGCTGAAGCGCTGATGACCGCGAGATTGAAAGGTCGCGCCCAGGTGTTCTCGGCGGGAACGAAACCTGCTAAGGAAATCGATCCCGTTGTGATCGAGGTCATGAAGGAAAACGGGATCGATCTCTCCGATCGAAGGCCAAAGGCGCTTACCGAGGAGATGGTTCGGGGGGCAGACATCGTGGTCACTATGGGATGCGGCGATGCGTGCCCGGTCTTTCCTGACAAGACATACGTGGACTGGAATCTTTCGGATCCCGCGGCGCGCCCTGTTCTGGAAGTCCGAGCGATCCGCGACGAGATTGCACTGCGCGTTGGACTATTGGCAGACTCGCTACAAAGATCCGGATAGGCGCAATCTTTCCATGCGCTTTGGCTCAGTGGTACCTGGTGGGCTCTCCTACCAACACTGGGTACAAGGCACTCAAGTCAGCGTTTACGATGTTTGCGCGGTGCTTTTGACTTCGGACGCGAGGCCGAGCGTTTACGAGTCAACCCTATCCACAACGCTGTAAGGGCAAGACCAGTGCCAGCAAGGATGTAAACAAAAAGGGGCGTCCTCTTCGGCTTCTTCGTTGCTGGTGGAGAGGTTGCCGAGATTGGCACCGCCGCCACGAAAGTACCGATCCTCTTTGGCTCGGCGTAGAGTTGCAGAGCTCCTCCCAGGTATTGAGCGGTGACTCCTTTCCATGCCTTACCGTCGAG
Organism: Actinomycetota bacterium; assembly: GCA_046262935.1. Classification (GTDB taxonomy): domain Bacteria; phylum Actinomycetota; class CADDZG01; order JAHWKV01; family JAHWKV01; genus JBHELT01. The sequence goes on from JBHELT010000024.1 coordinate 8,808, forward strand.
TTGCAAGATCTTCGTTGCATCCACGGGAAACCTGATGATCAACGTTGGCGGCGTAAGCAGTTCAGCCTCCTGCGATGTTTTTTCGTAGACGGCTTTGACCTCATACGCATTGCCTTGAACGCTCAGCCCTTTCGGCGCAGGCGGAAGTGTCGCCGGATCAAGGGGCACTATCGTGACCAACAGTGACGTTTCGCCCTCCTTTGGACCAACCGATCCCTTGGGCAGCGTCAAGATCACTTGGGCATCGTCGGTGGAAACCGTCTGAGGTTGTGTGTCGAATGTCGCGATCGGAAGCAATTCACGCGCAGAGGCGGGTTGCGAATTTCCGTCCTTGAATTCAGGTGGCGGGTTAACCCAGCGGTATGGCTGGGGTGGGGCAAGGCCGTCGAAGATCGGTCGCATCACGGGTAAGCCCAAGCGGGTGCCAAAAGTTCCGGTGAAGAGGTACGCGGCTATGATCACGCTGCCGCTGAAGATCCATAGTCGAGATCGCCGAGATCTTGGGCGCATCAGATCGGCAGCACCGTGACGTCGTGTTTGGCGAACTCCGGCGGCCAAACAACCGCCCGCGTGTTGGGCTTCACCCACTCCCAAATGACGTGTGTCGCATCGACGTTAACCAAGGAACCCGAATCGCCTCGCACGAACCTCATCCCAGCCGCATTAGGCAATGAACCTATCGGCAGATCCATCGACATCGCCGCTCTTGCGACTTGCGCAGGTCGCATCGACTTGGCCGCTGGGATGACATGGTCGAAGAGCGCCCACGCCGCCGAGAAGCCAGCGAGTGCCGGCGCGGGCATCGGTTCGTGCCATCGTTCGCGGTACTCCTTCGAGGCGAACCTGAAGGCGTCTGCCGCCGGTCTAGAAAGTCTGGCCGCATCGAGCGCTCCGGCATCTGGCTTATCGGATGCAAATAGGCCAACGGCGCGGGGGCCGAGCTGCCTTCCGAAATCCTCCATGCAATAGCTAGAGCTGGTTCCGATGCTCGCGCGAAGAGGCACTCTTTCATCGACGAGAGCCTTCCGAAGTGAAACGCCATCGCGAAGATAGGCAGAGACGACCAAAACGTCGGTGTGGGCAGCGGCAACAGCACGGGCCAATGGAGCAAAGTCTTTCAGTGAAGCATCGTAGGGGAACATCGTCGGCTCTATGCCGATCTCCTTTGCACGAGCCTCGGCCCCCAGTCCAACGGATCGACCGTAAACATCGTCAACGTATGCGATCGAGTAATTCAGGTTCTGTTCGCCAAGCTTCGGCTTGACGACTTTCTCGATGAAATCGATAGCAGACGTTCCAAGGGTCTGCCCCGTGGGAGCGAAGCGAAATACGCGGTCTCCCGCGAGCGGCACCTCGGTCATGAGTTGCCCGACAGCGCCCGTTTCCCAGAACAGCATCCCTTTGGAGCTCGCAACCTCCGCGACTTTTCTCGAGATCGTGCTCCCGTAGGTGCCAAGAACGATGCGCGCTCCCTTTGCGAATACCGAGCGTACTGCCGCGGGCGCGCCTTCTGCAGAGCTGACCGGTGCAAGATCGAGCTGGATACCTCCGTCAACGAGGTGTCGCCGATTTGCCAGTTCGGCGGCGAGTTGCACTCCGTGCCACTCTTCGAGACCGCCTTCACCTTGCCCCCCGCCGGTCGGATAGATCGCTCCGACGTGAAGCGCAGGAGAACCCGAAGCGGCACTGCATCCGGACATGACCACGAGGACGGCAGCAAGCACAGGTCCGAACTTCCAAGAGCACCTCAACGGAGCGCCACCAGCAGGTTCGCCAGCAGATGAGTCGCGGCCGGCACGACCCACGTGCCGGAAACCCATCGCTGCCAACCGAAGACAAGTCCTGCGCAGAGATCCATAGGCAGCACCTTCCAACCGTAGATGGGAACGTGCACCAACGCGAATGCCAAAGAGGTGGCAGCGATCGCAAGCAGGGCGTTCTGCGCTTCCAACCAACCGAACATCAAGCGCCGAAAGAATGCCTCTTCAGCGATGGCTGCAATGCAAACAGCGGCGATCGAAATCGCCATCGCTTCTGGCGCAGCTTTCAACCCCGGCACGCTTCGGGATGCCATCGCAGCAACCGCAGCCAAGCCTGCCGCCAACGCGATCCCGGATCGATTCATCTTGCCCGGCGCACGCGGCAGGATCCGCGGTAAAGGTGCTGCGACTCCCATCAACCCAACTACTCCGGTGAGAGAAACTGCGTCGGCCGACACGACTCTGCCTGCAAGCACCACCGATCCGATGAGCGTTGACAGCAGGGCCATCCACCGGTTGATACGGCTCATGCGGCCACGCGAAACGTCGTGGTCACGATCACCCTTGGCTTGAAGGGAGCGTGGTCGCCGGCTACGAACTCTGCTTGCAACAGATGCGGACCCGCAGTGACGGAGATGTCCTGCTCTAATCCAAATGCCATCGACACCAGCTTGCCATCCAGGCTGAGGTGGACGTGGCCTTCATCGGGACGCAATTGCCTAGTTGCTTTGGGAACGATCCTTGCGCCCTGAAGGTCGAGAACCACATGTAGGTTGGTATCCTTCATTTCACTTCCCATCGCCGGGCTGATGATCTTGAGCATGGCAGTCGATGCTGGCCGTTCAGGGGCACCGGTCCTTTTCGTACACGCTTGCCCACCGGCAAGACTAAAAAGGAAAGCAACACAAAGAATGATCCTCGGCGCGGCCCTCATGCAACCACTTGAGTGAATGTTCCACCGATCTGTCCTGCGACTGAAGAACCGGTAACTTCGAAGCTCCATTTCCCATCCTTAAGAGTGATCTGTGTCACGAAATGTCCTTCCGAAAAGCGCGTCATTTCGAGTTCGGTCGATGTTCCCTCTGGGTCTTTAGCGACAGCGACAACCTTATCAACCTTGAGCTCGGTTCCTGATGTGTCGAAGAACGTGAGGTGCAACTCGCTCGCACCCGCAACTGGTGGGTCGAGATAGCCCTCTATCGAGCCGAGTGCGGTGGTCACAGTTTTCTTCTGAATGCCGGCCGCACTGGCAGCATGATGATGCCCACCGGAGCGCGCATCGATGATGAGACCCGAGATGGTCAAGGGTAGGACGACCAAAGCTACCGCTACCCCAAGCCATCTCGGCGACATAGATTTCGCGCCACGCACCAGCCAAGCAAAAGCGCCCATCACTATTAGCGCTTCGAATATGGTCGTGATGATGTCGAGAGTTCCTTTGGCCTCAGGGATCCCTGGGTTGGGGCCGATTGGCAGTCCAGCCGTTCGGGAAACAACCCAAACTCCCACTACAGTGAGATTCACTAGGGCTCCCGCCCAGAGCACAAGGCGCGATGGCTTGGCGAAGATGGCTAGTGCCCATAGAACTTGATACCAAGCAAGAAGTGCGAAAAAGAGTCCGAACAGCCAGTACTCTTTGAAGTGCGCTCCCATAACGGCGAAATGCGCTGCTGCTGCACCAGCCGAAAGCACGGCAAGAGCAATCCCACCACCATCAAAGGACCATCGGTCGGTGGACGCGTCCTGGATCTGTTTCATGAAGCCTCCTAGATTGATCCGGTTGGAGGCTCCCGACCTAGGGGGTTCCTCCAGATAGTGCGGACGATGACGGAGGCCCGCGCACTAGACCAGATCGAAGTTCGGCCAGACCGCTTGGATCTCTCGCGATTCGTTGGATGGCAATGACGGGCCCTTCACCTTGGTCGGGGACGCGGCCGGATAGCTTCGCCGCCAGGCTCTGGCCCGCATCAATCAGGGACCTTGCAACGATGCCCGCGATAATTGCGATCAGGAGTTGACAGCCGATCCCCAGAAAGATGATGCGTAGCGCGGCACCATCGATCGGCGATCGACTTGCCATGCGTTCTACGAACTCAACAGCAACAAAGGCTAACGATTGGCAGACAAAAAGTTTCCGGGTAACCGGCCAGCGTTGGAGGGATCGTTCGCCGCTGGTTCGCAAGCTCTTGTAGCCGATACCAAGCAGACTCGCAGCGCAAACTAATCCGATGCCTGCGGTGAAGTATGAAGCGGGCTTCATATAGAAATGGCCCGTTGACTCCAACAGGTGGTGGCGATGCGATGCTAAGGGAAAGGCGATGAGATAGTCGACGAGGTGACCAGCCACCACACCGACGAGGGAAATGCCGATAATGGCCCAACCTTGAACGCGCGTCGCGAACGCCATGTGGGTGATTCTATCTTCGTCCGCATCGTGGTTTGTATCGCTGCTGCCCTTTGCTTCGTAGTAGGCATCGCACTGCCAGCGGAGGCGCATTCGACAGGACCGAGCTTTCAGACCGTCCTCGAAAAGGTGGAGCCTCGATCGGCTTCCCTGAAAGTCACCGTCAGCTCTCGCTCACCGGTCTCGATCGCGATCTCATGGACCGGTCCAACGCGCTTAGAAGTGATCGCCGCGGACGGCAAGTCATTCATTCGTATCGAAGATTCAGGTACTTATGTCGATCTAACGAGCGACTCGGTCAAGTTGATCCCTTCAGTTGGGCCGAGCCAGAGAAAGGCCGTTGGTTCCGCCAGAGGGCCCGTGTGGAAGAAGTTGACCGGCGAACGGCATGTCGTTTTCGCCGAACCCAGAGCGGAGTGGCGCTATGCGTCTGCTTCCAAGGATCTGACATCCCTTAGGAGCAAGACGACTGTGTATCGATGGACGGTTCCGCTGGTGGTCGACAACAGCCCTGGCGCGATCAAGGGCGTCGTTTATTGGGTGCCAGCTCCATTGGATCCCCTGTTGATACTCGTCTTGATCGCTTTCGTTGTTTTAAGCGGATGGCTCTTCTTTGGAGACGTAAGGGCAACGCAACTGGTGAGAATGACAACCGGTTGGTTAACTATACCGATCACGATATCGGCTTTAGCCGCGGCCGCCGCGTCGGGATGGCTGGCCGTGTTGGTGCTCGCGGTTGCGGCAGGTGTCGTCGGAGTGACTACCTTTTGGTTGGACGCAACGCTTCCTCAGCGAGCCGTCGCTCTGATCCTGTGGACTGGCCTTGCAATCGTGGTTCCATCGGGCCAGGCACGAACGATAACTCTCTCGCTTACTGGAATCAGCCTGTTTGCAACCGCATGGACAGCGCTGAGTTCTTCACCTCTTGGAAAGCGAGTGGACGCTTCCAGGAGCGAGGGGCTCCCAGGGTCGTGACAGCTTGGGAACGCTTTCAAAGGTGATCCTTCGCGAAACCTCAGCACCTGCGAGTACTCTCATCCCCGCACAATCGATGAAGCGAAGATCCGATCTCGCGCTAGAACCTATCGGAAGCGGAAGGATGCTAGCCGGTCACTCTGGCCATCGAGCAAGTTGAGCGACATCGTCCGGCACTTGCCCGAATAAGAGGAAGGCGTTTTCCAGTTGAAGTGGTAGTTGCCGTCGCCTTGCGACTGAGCTCGGACCGTCCCGGCGATGACTCCGTGGCTTCGCCTTGGCGATCCGTCCCGCATGTGTCACTGAAACTCGTCAACGTCTGGAAGCTCGCAAGGTCGTCAACACCAACATCGTAGAAGTCGGAGATCCGCCACTTAACCGGGACGGTTCTTCCAGCTTGCTCATCCTGTGGCCCGCTAGCCGATATCGGTGCTTGGAAACCTGAGAAGCGATAGATCACATCGTATAGACATGCGATGGTGGTGCTGTTGCCCGCGACGTCCAAACCGGTAACGTTGGTCGGCATGTCCTGACCAACGGCGGTCGTATTTGCCGTGGCGTGGGCGGTCGTTGCATCGGGGCCACTCGTCACATCCCCAACATCTGCTCGAACGGTTGCGGCGGGATCGTGCAAGAAGAACTTCGGTTTCGTGGTTGCGCACGCAACGGTTGGGGCTGTCTGGTCAACGCGCAAGGTCGCTGGCATCGCCGTCGAGCCTTCGCCAGCTCCTCGGTTGCCTTCACCATCGATGGCCGAGCACGTTATCGGATGAACTCCGTCTTCGATGGCAAATGTTCCCGAGTCAGTCGTATTGAGAACACTCTTTGATCCGTCTTTGCATGTAACAGACGTCACGCCACTGGGATCGGATGCGATCACCGACACCGTCACGCCGTCGGTGCCACTAGTCGATTTGTTGTACCAACCTGTTGGTGCCTGTTGGTCCTCCGGAGTCGTGATGGTGATCGTTGGGGCCTGCGCATCGATGGCAGGAACTGCGCCGGACTCCTCAGGTGGGGTGCGGCCCTCGTGGCTGCCGTCGTCGTCGAGGATAGATATCCCCCCGCGTCCATCGGCAACTTCTGCGCCTTCTGCGGAACTCACATCGAGATAGAACCGTTCATCGGTTTCCTCAACAGAGTCAGCGATCACGTCGACAAAGACAACCGTCGAAGTCGCGCCCGTATCGAATGTCACTGTTCCGCTTGTTCCCCGATAGTCGGAGTCTTCGAGGGCGGTGCCGTCGGCGGTTAGGTATGTCGCGGTGACCGGTGACGTTGCCTGCGATGAGAGTTGGATCTGTACCGACACCACTGTGTTGGTTTCGGAAGACCCCTCGAGGACCTGGACATCACGAACCGTGAGCGTTGGCGGAGCTTCCTCTGTGCTCGTGGCAAGACTCTTAGAGTCGACTTGCTTGTGGCCCCCTTGCGTGGAAGCGAGCATGACCGCCCTTCCTTGCGAACTGACAGTTGCGACAGCAAGGCACATGAGCGAGGCGCAAACGAGAAGTAGGTGGACTTTGTATGCATCCAGGCGTTGTTCGACGCGAATACGCATCCGGTGACCTTTCGTGGGGTTGTTTATCGGAAAACGAGCTAGAGGTGAGGTTGTTACAGCGGACCAAGCCACAGGGCCCATCGAAGGATTGATGCCCGTTGATCCTTAACCAAAGTAAGGTACCTGCGTGAGCGACCTTCAGCCGTCCCCTCAAGAGTTCAAACAGATGATGGATAGGCTGAGCGAGTTCGGCGCTGAGGTGCTGGCAAGCGATGGTCGCGCTTCGGACCTTGAAAACATCGATGTCGCGGTAGCCGCGGCCTTCGAGGCTGAGCCAATTCCCGCCGATTTGGAAGATCTGCTTACGACGTTGACCATCGCCGCGGCGAAGGGCATGAACCATCTTCACCCCGGGTTCCTGGCATACATACCGATCGCGGGGACCCCCATCAGCGCAGCGGCCGATTACTTGGCGGCGCTGCTCAACAGATATGTGGGGGTTCAGTGGGCGTCGCCCGTGATGGCACAGATCGAGTGGAGTGCCCTGCGGTGGATGGCGGACCTATTTGGTTACCCAAAAGACGCGAGGGGAGTGTTCACGTCGGGCGGTAGTATCGCCAATTTCACCGCACTAGTAACGGCGCGGCATGCAAAGCTCGGGAACAGCCACGAGCAGGGCCGCGTTTATGTAACCGATCAGAGCCACCACTCGATCGAAAGGTCGGCACGTATGGCGGGCCTTGCCCCGGACTGCATCCGCGTTGTGCCGACCACCGAGGCACTGCGCATGGCGGTTCCTGCTCTGGCGGCGATGATCGATGAGGACTCAGCGGCGGGTAAGCGACCATTCTTAGTGATAGCCAATGCCGGTACCACGAACACTGGAGCGGTCGACCCGATCCAGAGCATCGTGGACTTCTCTCACCCTCGCGGACTGTGGGTGCACGTGGACGGAGCCTATGGAGGGGCCTTCATATTGACGGAACACGGCCGGAACCTTTTCGAAGGGATCGACCAGGCCGACTCCATCACCATCGATCCACACAAGGGCCTGTTCTTTTCGATGGGGATGGGCTGTGTTCTAGTCAGGGACGGTTCGGCGATGCGCGCCGCGCACCTGGGGACGGCGGACTATCTATTGGAGAGCACTGCGGATGGCGACCTGCCGAACTTCTCCGATTACTCCATCGAATTAACGCGGCCTTTCCGCGGTCTGAGATTGTGGATGGCGGTGAAGCTTTACGGTTGGGAGCCCTTCCGCGTTGCCCTGGATCGCAACAGATCGTTGGCTCTTGGGCTATTCGAAGCGCTGCGCGCGATCGAAGGATTAGAGACACCGTGGGTCCCTGACCTTTCGACTGTTGCTTTTCGTATCGGCGAGCCTGCCCAAGATGGACAGAACCTGAACTTGGTGAATGAGATCAACTCCGGCGGCAAGGTATTGCTTTCAACAACGAAGGTCGGCGGCAAGACCTTCTTGCGGGCATGTTTTCTGAGTCACAGATCGGACGAAACGACACTCTCAACTACGGTCGCCCAGGTGGAACGCGCGTTAGCCGTCATTCGGAATGAGCCCGGCGGGTAAGTTTCTGCGGCCCCCCCATCATTCTCGGAAGCGCGGCGGCCTTGCCTTCGGTTCTAAAGGTACAATTTAGGCGAATCGGGCAAAGCAGCCGTGTAGCCTAAAGCCGTCAGGTCAAAAGGGAGGGACATTGCTTAGCATCCAGCCGTTCAAGCGTCGTATCGTCCGGGTTCTTTTCGTTGCTATCGCGGCGCTGGCAACTCTACCGGGAGGCGTAGCCAGGGCAGACACCCTTGCAAATCAGGGCAACCTTCCGTATCCATTTAGTTTCGGATTGGTGAGGGCAACCGCCATCGCCGACACTGCGAATATCTATCTGTTCGGCGGACTCAATGGCTGGGGCATCTGGGGTTCCATCACACGATTCAACCCATCGACAGGCGCCTTCACATCGATGAGTGCCAGCCTTTCACCAGCCCGCCAAGGAGCAAGCGGCATATATGACGGGAGCAATTTCTATCTCTTCGGAGGGTACCGTCCTTTGGGTGGAGGGCAGGCGACCGACTTGATCGCGAAGTACAACGCTGCGTCCGATTCCGCGACATCGATCGGGGCGAAGCTTCCGAAACCGAAGGCTCATTCAAGCGCCATTTGGACAGGACGCTACGCCTTCATCTTCGGCGGGGGAAATGGCAATTGGGACGATACGGGAGCAGGATCCTCCGACATCTACAGGTTCGATCCGGTAACGGAGTCGATCGCAACCATGACAGCACATCTTCCGGTGGCCGTTGCAGGGTCATCTGCTGTGTGGGACGGAACGTATGCATACATCGCGGGGGGTTCAACTAACACTACTGGCGGTACGAGCAGAGCCATCATGAGGTACAACCCAACGACCGATACGGCCAGCCTGCTTCCGCAACGACTCCCGTATGCGGTGGCCGATGCAGCCTCTTTTTGGAATGGGCAGGACATGATCGTTGCCGGTGGTCTGACTTCACACAACTCGTCGGGCAACTACTACTACACAACCAGCATCCAACGCTTCACTCCATCGACCGGTGTTGTTGGATACATGAAGCAAACGATCAGTGAACGCAGCGGGATGTTTGGCACCTGGTTCGGGGGAGCAGCCTGGTTGTTCGGCGGGCAAAGATATGCCTGCATGGACAACGGCTACGGCGGATGCACGACCGAGGTCTACATGTATTCCGATGTCTTTCGGTACACCATGGAGCCGGGGCCACCAGGGGGCGTTTTCGCATACCCCAATGGGTTGGGTTCCAACCTGGTCTCATGGAATACGCCGGACTACACCACTTATACCTCGTCCCTAACCTCGTACCGGATCTACCGATACGAATACCTGCCCTACGGAAGCACCGCGCTCAGACGCATCGCTGAGGTGCCGGCCAATTATGGGAACTATTACGTTGATACCCAGTGTCCTTTAGGCGCCCTTTGCGAATACACAGTTTCTGCTGTCAACGTGTTCGGGGAGAGCCCGAAGACTTCATATGGATACTCGGTAGGAACGTAGGCCGAGCGCGATCGTTGCCGATACACCTGGCCGCGTGTGGAACAAATGACCATCACTTTTACCCATAGAAGTTTGGATCCTACGGAAGGAGAAGCGAATGGAGTCAAAGACCTTCGACAAGCCCGATGAATTGAAAACGCCGCCCAAGACCAAGATCGCCATCGTTAATATCGGCGCCAGCTCGGTTCATCGTGGCACTTTCGAGCCTGGTTGGAAATGGTCAGAGGATGTCAAGCCGACCGCTGGTACCGATGCTTGTGAGATTCACCATTTGATGTGCGGGATATCGGGGCGCCTGAAGATCTCGATGAACGATGGGACTGAGATGGAGATGGGTCCGGGTGATGTTGTGGATATCCCTCCCGGTCACGATGCATGGGTAGTTGGCGACGAACCATTCGTGGTCCTCGATGTGGCTGGGGTAAAGATCGCCTGAAAGCAGTTCCGAGTCACTCGTAGTTGCTCAGAGGTAGCTCGGAAGTTCAGATATCCGATAGGAACGCGAGCAGGTCGGCATTGAAACGTTGCGGCTGTTCGAGATTCACCATGTGCGCAACGCCTTCGTAGATGATCTTGCGGCAAGTGGGGATCTGCTTCTCGAATTCGTTGGCTACAGACAGGATCGTGCTCTCATCGAATGTTCCGGCGATCGCTAACGTTGGAACAGCGATCTGCGGCAACCGGGTGACCGCTGGGGGATCCATCGATACCGCGTCAGCCCGGGGCTCGTCCCGGCCATAAGCTCCCCGGCACATCGCGAACATCTTGTCGCGCACCTCACCTTGTATCCGTCCAGACCGCCCTGGGCCATCGAGCCAGTAGGCGACTTCAAGGGCGGCCGCGCGATCAAGGTCGTTGGCTTCGAACGCTTCGTCGATCCTACCGAGCTCAGACATCTCGTCTTCGTTCGGCCATTCAGACCAACCACCCACTCCTGCCGCTATGAGTGCCAGTGAGGATACGCGCTGAGCGTGATCCAGCGCGAGTTCGATCGCGATCGCTCCTCCCATCGAAAGGCCAACGACACTAGCGCTCGGAACACCGAGCTCATCCATGACCGCGCAGATGTCATCCATTGGGGAGTACGACGGGGCGATGTTTTCTGACCGTCCAAAGCCGCGTCGGTCGAAAGATATGCAGTCGAAACGGCTTTGCAGCGCTTGCACCTGCTCATCCCACATCCGAAGATCGGCAACGCCAGCGTGAAGGAACAGCACACTCGGGCCATCGCCAGAGCGTTCGAAGTAGATCCTTGCGTCTGGTACTTCGACGAAGCCAGTCACTTGATTCATTTCCGCGCGTCCTTCCTCCTCGGTCGAAGCGTTCTCGGCCTTGCGGCTTCCAGACCCGCGGAAACCCTTCTTCGTATCAGGGTACCCGACGGTATTTCCTCTGTGGATGGGCAGATACGAGCTTAGATCCAGCTGGTCCTATGATTGACTCACCATGTATGAGCAGATCGCTTCGAATAAGCGACGGGCGGTTTTCTATGTAGTCATGTTCTTCGTCGTTTGGTTAGGGATCGGGGCTCTTCTGGGAGCGACCATATCCCAGCCCTCCACGGACCTTTCTGGCACCGCCACGACGAACTGGTCTGCGATCTTGGGAGGCATCTTGCTAGCGGCCCTCTTCGCTATTGGGTCTACCTTTTTCGCAGTGACGGCTGGGGCCCGTTTCGTGTTGGCAGTTTCGGGGGCCCACACGGCCGACCCGGTCCGATACAGGCAACTGCACAACTTGGTCGAGGAACTAGCGATCGCTGGGGGCCTTCCCAAGCCGGAGGTTTACGTGATCAACGATCATTCGCCAAATGCATTTGCGACTGGAACCAGTCCAAAACGCGCAGCCATCACAGCCACAACTGGTTTGCTCGAGATGATGAACCGCGAGGAACTAGAAGGAGTCATTGGTCACGAGATGAGCCACATCAGGAACTACGATGTGCGACTCATCCTCATCGTCAGTACCCTGATCGGTCTAGCTGGCCTGCTTGCCAGCCTCACATGGCGCAGCATGTTCTATCTCCGCCCGCGAGGCAGAGATTCCGGCCAGATCGTTCTGCTCGTGATGGCCGCCGGATTCCTGCTGGGCATAGTGGCATTCCTCGTTGGACCGCTCATCCGACTAGCGATCTCACGCCGCCGCGAGGAATTGGCAGACGTTAGTTGTGTTGAATTGACGCGCAACCCGGCGGGCTTGATCTCGGCTTTGGAAAAACTCCAGGGGAACGACAAACCTTTCGCCAAGTTCAACCACGCAACCGCAGCGATGTGCATTGATGATCCTTTGCAGCATCACTCGAGCTGGATGCACCATCTCTTCGACACCCATCCGCCCATCGCCGAGAGGATCGAGATCCTGCGACGGATCGAGCAGGGACGAACCGCTTAGTTTGGACAACGATCATCTTGGGTCATCAATCTGTCCTGGTTGCGGACTCGAACTACCTAACATCGACTGGCCCCAGGACGAACGACGGAACTCTTCACCGAGTTGTTGGAAACTGTATACAGACATAAGCGGCGCAGGCCTCGACGACCCAGCACTGACATACATGCATCAATTGAGGGTCGATACCTACACCGCGCAACACGTGGGACGGAACACTCCGCCCATCGGCTCGACCTTTGCATTGATCGGTCTGCACCTGGCGATCGATAAGGGGTATCCAGGGCTTGAGGTACGTCGGGCACATCAGACCCTTGCTAGGTTGCGCGGGCCTTGGCCAAGATTAAGGTCTCCAGGCGCGATCGTCGAAGTCACCGTAAATGACCTGTTCGAGGCTTCTACGAAGCAGGAACAGATCGACATGACGAACCGCTGGGCCGTAACAGTTTGGGACGCATGGAGGAGCGAGCATGGTCGAATCGAGCGGCTGGTGACTGAGACCTTGCTCTAATCTTTTGGGCGGCGGTAAAGGACATGGTCGACGTCGATGTGCTTGTGAACGTATCCGAATCTGCTCAACTGCGCGATCAACTCATCGCGCCGACCGTGGTCCTCACAAACCAGGATCGGGCCGTACTCGGCAAGCATTCGAGCCCCGCCTTCGAAGATGTCCTCCTCGGCCCCCTCGGCGTCGATCACGATCAAGTCGGGCGGAGGCATGGAATGTTCATAAACCTCTTCATCGAGTGTGGAGATGACAACCTCACCCCCCTGTTCAGACTCGATCTTGGTAAGGATCGACAGATCCCCTCTCAAGAGACTTCCCCGACCCGCCTCACGGCCGAGCGCAACTGTTCTAGTCGTCACGCGATCGCCCAGTTCATTCAAGGCGATGTTAGTCATTAGTAAGTCGTGGTTGTTGGGGTCTGGCTCATATCCAACTATCTTGCCCCCAGCCCCTACCGCGTGCGCCATGAGCAGCACCGTGTATCCAACGTGCGCGCCGATGTCGTAAGCGACCATGCCTGGCTCGAGCGCCTTGAGGATCTCGTCTACCACGGCAGTCTCATGACCACCGATCCACATGGCAAGCGAGTCGCTGAACGCGAATTTGTATCCGGCAAGGGGGCCGCGCGAGATAAGCACTCCTTTAGTTGTGTCGCCCAACCTTCCTGCCCCAACGGTTCGGGCACCGCGCACGAGGGGATTGAATCGATGCCTATAAAGGAAATCCACCATCGACTGCGGCATCTTTCCTGCGAGGGTTCTGGCGAGTCGCTTCATGGATCCTCCGTTGGGCGAGACTATGCTACATAACATCAACTGTTCTTCCAGGAAGGATGACTGCTCACGTGTCGAAGAGGCGGGTCGTTTATGTCTTCGACACGACCCTCGACGTACGGTTCGTAGACTCATTTTCGACGATATTCGAGCTGACTCTGCTCAGTTCGTCTACCGCTGGGACCACGAACCTCGCCGGCGGTCATCATCGAACGGTGAGACTCGATGCTAAGAGGATCTCATTCTGGTTAAAGGCTGCGCTTTGGTTGATAAGGCATCGCCCGGAATACGATCTGGTCTTTGGGCTCGATACCTTGAGTGCGGCAGCGGGTTGCAACTTAGCGAAACTAATTACGCGAAGACCGCTGATCCTTGTTCTTCTACGGCCGACCGTCGACTATTTCCGGTGTCGCCGACTAAGGGGCGAAGGAGGGCTCAAGTATCTCATCGGGCTAGCCGCAGTCCGCGTCGTAACGTGGGCTAATTGCCGGCTCGCGGACGTTGCAGTGCCGTGCTCCCACTACATCGCATCCCAGACATCGAGCCGCCGGATCGTGGTCATCCCTTCATATGGGGTCGACACTGATGCCTACGTGCCCACGATGACAAGGACCGAGGCCCGAAGGTTGCTCGACATCGAGATCGACAAGCCGCTGATCTTCTGCAGATCGCGGATCGGTAGGGAGAAGGATCCGGAAACGTTCCTGAAGGCTGTCGCTTATCTGGGTTCGATGGGTCGCGACGTGCAAGCTCTTTACGTCGGCGGTGAATATCTTGAGCTGCTGGAACTAGCCAAGACTTTCGGTGTCCGGGTTATCGCACGCAACCACGTGCACCCGCTCACGGAACTTCCGTCCTACTACATCGCCGCCGACATCGCGGTTCAGACGTCATTGAAAGAAGGATTGGGATTGTCTCCGCTTGAATCGGCATGTTGCGGAGTCCCTGTGGTTGTGTCAAGGACCGGAGGATTGGTCGAGTCCATCGTTGAACACGAAACTGGACTCCTAGCGCCCGTCGGTGACCATAGGGCAGTTGCTGAAGCTATCGCGTGGCTCTTGGACCACCCCATCGAGGGGTCCGAGATGGCCGCGCGCGCGCGAGATATGGTTGAGGAACGTTACTCGGCCAAAGTTGCCTTCCAAGCGTGGCACGACCTCGCCATTTCGATCAGGCCGTGAATCCCGGGCGCAAGATCATCAACACGATGACGATCAAAAACATGATGCCGATGAGCGGGCCAACCGTCTTGATCTTCTTGACGGCGGCCATGGCAGTCTCGTCGAAGGTGCCCGCTCTCATCTTTGCAATCACCGTCTTGACGCTTGGGCTGGACACCCCGTAGGACAGGCTCAGGATCCCCGTGAACAGCAATATCGAGATCCAAAGCCAGTAGTTGGCGAAGAAATGCTTGTTCAGTCCGAGTTTGAAGATCAGCAGAACACCAGAAACGGGCTGAGTCACAAGCGCGACGGGTGTCACCAGCTTGCGCTCGATATTCGAGATCGCCTCCATTATTGCAAGTTTGGCCGGAGGCGTTTCGGCGATCTCACTCAACTTGCCGAGCACTGCGAAGGTCATAGTCGGGCCGAGACCGATGATGGCTCCCCCGACATGGATCAATAGCAAGATCTTGAAAACCAATGCTTTTCCCCTTACTCGCATGGCCTGGGATGACGGTAGTGTAGCGGTATGGCTGAGCCCGTCTACAAGATCGTTATCGCCGCCGCGCGAACTCTTGGTGCAGTCAAAGGTTGGAAGGTCGTAACATCGGGAGCGGACAATATCCCCGCGAAAGGGCCGGCGATCCTAGCCATAAACCATGCGGGATATCTTGATTTCGTATTCGCAGCTTGGACAGCCACGATCGAGCGCGATCGCTTGGTCAGGTATATGGCGAAAACCGAGGTGTTCGCCCATAAGGTTTCTGGCCCACTTATGCGGGCCATGAAGCACATCCCCGTAGATCGGAAGGGGGACCCCGCGAGGTCGCTAGATCTTGCTATCAAGGCGCTCGAAGCTGGGGAAACGATCGGGACATTCCCCGAGGCGACCATTAACCCATCGTTCGTTCCGGGACGCGGCAAGACAGGGACAGTGCGCATGGCTCAAGCGACCGGTTCCCCCGTGATACCCGTTGCAGTATGGGGGGCCCACCGTTTGATGACCAAAGGGCGGCCGCGTAATTTCCAAAGGGGTGTGCAGATCTTGGTCAAGATCGGTGAACCGGAACGTATAGCGGTGACCGATGATCCGCGTCATGCAACGGACAGGTTGATGGCGTCTATCCGCACATTGCTCAGTGAGGCTCAGCGAGACTATCCGCAGAAACCGGCCAACGATTTGGATCGATGGTGGTTGCCGGCACACCTTGGAGGAACGGCCCCACGTCCGCAAGATGTTGTGGTGCGAGAAGACGGCATCGGGTTTTCTTGATCGGCATATGAACGCCGAGTACCAGGATCCGTTGACTTTCATGCTTACCGATGTCGAGGGCTCGACCCGACTTTGGGAGAGAGAAGGCGACCGTATGCTGAGCGCCCTCGAGCGACTAGAACGCATCCTGGGAGATGTGATCGCGCAAAACCATGGTCGTTGGCCGAAGGCCCAAGGTGAGGGCGACAGTTCTCTTTCCGCGTTCGGATCTCCAAGGCACGCGCTGAAGGCTGCGATCGACCTGCAATCGCGACTTGCTCGAGATGCCGATATGGCGGCGATCCCATTGAAGGTTCGAGCGGGTTTGCACAGTGGTTTCGCCGAATCGCGCGACGGCGACTACTTCGGCATCGATATCAACAAGTGTGCTCGCATAAGGGCGATGGCCCACGGGGGGCAGACTCTCATCTCCGGATCTTGTGTTGACCTTGTCGGTCCAGAGCTGCCGGAGGGGGCGCTCTTGACCGACCTCGGGACTCATCGTTTGAAGGACATCAGGCAACCCGAGCGCATCTTCCAGTTGGGCCATAAGGACCTGGTTGGTTCGTTTCCACCGATCCGCTCACTTGGGTCGGTCACCGACAATCTACCCAGTTCGCTCACAAGGTTCTTGGGAAGAGATTCGGAGTTGGCCAGCCTGACAGAAAGAATCTCATCGCATCGATTGGTGAACCTGGTTGGTCCGCCTGGTATCGGAAAAACTCGTCTTGCCTGTGAGATCGCATCGCGTCTGATCGAACGATTCACCGACGGAGTCTGGCTTATCGATGTTCGCGACAGCGATGCAGCGACATCGATCGAAGATGTCGTGGTGGACGTATTGGGGCTTGGCGTAGGCTCTTCGAGCGCAGGACCGACGATGTTGTTTGAGTTCCTCCGAGGGCGAAGGATACTTCTGGTCCTTGATGGCTGCGATCAACGGATCGCAGGATGCAAAGCCTTTGCAGCCAAGGTTCTGTCGGGAGCGCCTTACCTGAACATACTTGCCACCTGTCGCGAACCACTTGGGGTTGCGGGTGAGGCTCTTTTCCCTGTAGGTCCTATGCATTCCGGCAGAGACGCCGATGGCGTTCAACTATTCGTGGACCGAGCACGCCTATCGGATCCGAAGTTTGAACTCGATGACGCATCTTTGGAAGACGTGATGTCGATCATCGAGCGCGTCGATGGTTCCCCCCTTGCTATCGAGGTTGCTGCTTCGAACGTCCAAACCTTAGGAACCGTCTTAGTCGCGCAGAGATTACAAAGCGATCTGTCGCTGCTGTCTCTCGATAGCCTCCTCGAGATCAACCTCGAAAGATTGCGGGACGAAGAGCGCGACGTTCTTTGTCGCCTCGCGGTGTTCAAGGGACACTTCGACCTCGAGTCCGCCGAAGCCATCGTTCCACAGGAAGCAGGCTCATCGGACGTGGCCGCGATCGTCGCCATGTTGGTGAGCAGGTCATTGATCGCATCGCAGACGCATGATGTCGAACCACGATTCCGTCTACTCGAACCCATCCGCGACCAAGCGCTCAGATCGCTGCGTGGGTCCGCTGAATGGGAGACGACCAATGATCTTCACTTCGAACGCTTCCTGGCGTTGGCAGAACAAGCGCGAGATGCATTGCGCACATCCGATCAAAGACGGTGGATCTCGCGCCTGGAGAGAGACCAGCCGAACCTGCAAGCAGCCCATTCGTGGGCATTGGGAAATCGTTCAAAGGCCGAAGCCCTGAGGCTTGTAACAGCGCTGTCGAGGTTCTGGTACTTAAGGGGCCGCCTTAGCGATGGAAGGCGCAGGCTCGCAGAGGCACTCGATATGCAGGGAAGTGTTGACGACCTGACCCTAGGGCGCGCCCTCGGATCGGCGGCGGCTTTGGCTCGGGCTCAAGGCGACTTCGTTTCGGCAGCGCCCGCTTATCAAAGATCCATTGAGTGCTTTAGGCGGATAGATGACCGACTCAGGATCGCCTGGGCAACGCGCTCACTCGCCGCGATGGAACATGAGCAAGGCCGTTACGGTTCCGCGAAGGCTCTATACGAGGAAGGTCTGTCGCTCAGCGCGTCAGTTGAAGATCAGCTCGGCATGGTCGAGGCTCTTCATGGTTTGGGGGCCCTTCTTCTTCGACAGGGCGATCTAGACGGTGCGAACCAAATGAGACAGAAGGCTCTTGGACAAGCGCGCTCACTGGGTGACGGATGGAGCATTGGCGTTGCTCTCAATGACCTTGCGACGCTGAACTTGTTGATCGGCGATGAAGCCAAAGCGGAGCGTTTGTACTCAGAGTCGTTCGAACAGTTTCATGAACTCGACGGGACCTGGGGGATGGCAGCCTCCGAACTTGGCCTTTCTCAAGTTCGCTTGACCGTGGGGGACCGGGAGGGCGCGCTTCGTTTGGCAATCTCATCGATAGAGCGGTCACGCGAGATCGGGGACGTTCGTCTTCTTTCGCACGGCATGAATGCGCTGGGTCATGCGAAACGGATGGAGGGCTCAGACACTGAGGCACTCGATCTGTTCGCAGAGTCTCTGCGCTTAGCAGGACCGCGGGGCGAAGTAGATGTGATCAACGAGGCGGTCGCAGGGATCGCCCTCATCGCCTCTAAGAACGGTTTGGATGATTTATCTTCCAACCTGTTCGATGACATACAGAGCGGAGCTGCGAAGGGTCCATCGTTGATGCCGCCCCTCATCGCAGAAGAGATAATTAAAGCCCGAAGCCGCCAACCGATCGCGATGCAAACAACGCCCGAGCCTCAGCGCGAGCCGATCAGCATCTCGCAGATGATTGAACTCAGCGAGGAAGCGTTGTACCTCTTGAGCGGAAAGTTAGCGTGAGGCTCGTCGCGAATATCCAAGCGATGAAGGCCCACAAAGCCAACATGGTAGGCATTCCACCGGGCCCTAAGACCCGTGAGTCATAGAACACACTGAAGCTGGCCAACGCACCCAACAAGGCGATGACCCCGGCTGAGTACCCGAGGGCCACAGGTAGAACCTTGAAGCGCAAGCTCAACAAGCATGCCGCGGTCATCATCACGACTCCAGGCAAGGATGCGAACGACAGAACATGGTTAGCGATGTAGCTCAACAGATCACTGTTGTACGGGATAACGTTACCGGTCACCTGCGCTTGACCGAGCTCGGGGCCAGAACCGGCGGCACGAAACGCCGCGGCCAACACGCCGAGGGTGCATAGTGCGATACCGCCACCGAGGACCAATGACGATAAGCGGCCTGCGCCCCCTTCGGACGAAAACATGTGGGCCCTCAGTGTTGCGATGAACCACAAGATCAACATCCAAGCGATCGCCTGAACGTATGAGTCGGCGATAAGCGAGGTGTGACTGCCCGACATCCGCGCCGGTCCAACCGGAGGGGGACCGATGTCGACAACCACCAACGACATGGCAACGGCTCCGGCAGCGCCACTCAGATACGCCATCGCATTGAATCCCCCGCCGTTTCTGGGTTCTGCGCCCATGTCCAAACCTTTCCGCCTTGTGGCGCGGATTCTTCGCCTTACAGGGCGCGAGGTCAAGCATCTGTGCGGAGCCCTAAACGTTCGGCAAGTTCGGAAGAATGGGGCGGCTCCCGGTAACGCCTTGGACAAGGGTTCGTTTCTGAAGTCGTATGCCCCCCATACGCCGCCAGTTGTCTTTACTCTTGTTCGTAGCACTTTTCGCTACGACGTTAACTTCCGTTGCATCAACTCCCGGTGATACCTCGCAGATCGCAGGCACCTTGAACCTTCCGATCTCCAAGTTGGTTTCTGGTCTTAGCGCAACGGCTGGTCCTGTAGATGCTTTGTTGCCGAAAGCTCGACACCTTCGTATCGGGCTGATCTCCTCAGGCGTTGACACCTCGGTGTTCCCAGCGAATCTTCGTGATCGTTTGACGTTGCTAGGCAGTGGGGCCGACCCTGTTGGATATGGGACCTTCGCGGCTTCGGTGTTGTTCCAATTGGATCCGGAGGCTTCGATCACATCGGTAGGTGTGTACCCTGCAGGCAAGTTCAACCAAGCTTGGCAGGGCTCGGCACTCAGTTGGGCGGCGAACAACGCCA
Organism: Actinomycetota bacterium; assembly: GCA_046262935.1. Taxonomy (GTDB): domain Bacteria; phylum Actinomycetota; class CADDZG01; order JAHWKV01; family JAHWKV01; genus JBHELT01. The sequence goes on from JBHELT010000024.1 coordinate 28,667, forward strand.
AAACCCTCGATGTTGTTTTGCTCGCGGTTCCACCAAGTGAAACGCCAGACCCCATATCGGCGGCCATGTCTTCGCACCGCTGGGGGGCAATCATCGATGCGATGGCAGACAACCCCATCCCGCGAGATGGAAAGCTCATCTTCGGTTCAACTTCAGACGGCCCATCACGGCAAGCCCAGTTCGCGGATGCCCCCCAAACAGATCGCGACGCGCTGGACGCATTCAACACTTCGATATCTCAATGGGCTGAGACAAGAAGGATCATCGCCAAGATCAACTCAGCCGGCGTCAACGTTGTGATGCCGAGCGGAGATCTTGGACCCAATCTTCAAACGATCATGGGCCTTGCCAATCTTGCCGAGGTGATAACGGTTGGCGCTTCGGACGCATCGCGCGTCGTGGGAGCTTCTTCGTCGGGTCCGT
>JBHELT010000025.1:0-4276 GCA_046262935.1 Actinomycetota bacterium
GAGATGGTTTGATCCTCCAAGCATCGCCCTTGATCATCCTTGGTTCCGAGGATTCCCGCCGCGAAGGAATAGCAAAGCGGATCGAGGTTGTCGCCGATCCTTGGGATTCCTCCCGTATTGATGATGTGCGCGCCGAAGGCAGCTGCTGCGCCTCCAAAAGCGTGGCCAGTTTGCCCATCCGCTTCAGCGACATCAGCTGTACCCGCATCTAAATCAGGGGCTGTGATCTCGGGTGGCCTAGGGACATGATCCTCGAATACCGCGAATCCTTTGCCAGCGATTGGGATGAAGATTCGATTCAGGTTGGAGGCAACCGCTATGTATTGTCCCGACCCCTGATACGGAAGGTCCTTGAGAATCGGGAAATTCAAACCCGAAGGCAGTGGATCGTGACGGACGTCAGCGACCAGCAAACCTGCGGCGTTGAAAAAATAAGTCCTGCCAGTCGATTCATCGATGCCGAAGTAAGTTGTCTTGCCGTCACTCGATGAAACGCCGCTTGCGATTAATCCGGCGAACCGATCGTTATCGGGTTCATAGACCCAAACGGCTGTCCCGTTGGAGGATTCCTGCGTCGTTAGGAGCAGTAACTTGCCGCTTCCCGGGTCGAGGAGAGGTGAAAGGTCGTTAGGAAGGGTCGGCGTGACGTCGGCTGTCGATTCTCCGACGATCGAGGTCAATCGGTCGTTCTGCAGAGGCACGCGAACCGCGAACCCCTGAGATCCATCGAGGCTGCTTCGAGCCCCGTAGCAATAAGCGATGACGGACTGCCGGTAGCGAGCCACAAAGGCTCCGAATCCCACCGAAACCGCGCGATCACACCCGATAGAGCGAAGGTCGATTTCCCAATCGGAGATTAGTTGGCCACCGGCAAGGCTCAACTGGGACAGGAGGAGGGTTTCTCCGTACTGGTTCTGGGCGGCGGCGATTGACCTCGGCGCCCATTCGTCTTGCAAAGTTCCGACCGCATACAGTTTGGCGGACCCCTCATCGAAAAAGAGACCCTGGATCTTGAGGACGTCACCGTGAGTGCAGGGAACCGGGATGGTACTCCACTCGAGCGCCTTGGTGTCGAACTGAGCTATCGAGAACTTTGGGTCTGGAATTCCAGCCACACAAGTCCCCGATGAGCCGCTTGGAATTTTTGGAAAAAAGAAGATCCGGTGACCCTTTTCATCAACAGTGGCCTGCTCACCTGAGATACCAAAGTAGTTCTCGCCTGAAGGTTTTGGAATTACCTTCGTGACCTTAAGCCCATCGAGGTCGTACACGAGCATTGCGTCTCCTGCATAGGAGCCGGAGTTATCGGTTATGGGCCCGACGGCAAACCCTCTGTTGGTCGGGTTGTCGACGAGCATCCTAAGGGCGCGTCCGCTCGAAGAGCCCGAGTCCATCAATGAAACCTGGGCGATGCCATCTGCTGCCGATGCGGCCAAGGCCGCCGTGCCCGTGATGGGAGCAAGCAGTAAAAGGGCGAACGCGATGATGGAGCAGGATCTGGCGACCATGCTGCCCGTGCGAAAGAGTCTCTCTGACTTCGCTCTGCTCATCGGTATTACCCCACTAACTCCACATTTCGGGCGATGTTACGGGCCAAAGTGAAAGGCCGGGGGTGACCCCGGCCTTTCACTCAAAAGTGCGAATGATCCTGCAATTGTCCTCTACGTAGCGTTCTCGAAAGAGCCAGTGAATACCGCTCCTTTGACTGCTCCATTTGCAGTGTTGAAGGCGTTCGGGGTGAACTGAGCGATCACTTTGACCGGGACGGTTCCCGCGATCGATATGCCATTAATCTTCAAGTTCGTGATCGACAGAGTCACTGTTACAATCGAATTCTGCCTGACGTAGGTACCGCTGATGTCGCCGGAGACGCTCTTGGGGCCAACGCTGCCGATGATGTGACCTGGGGCAGTGACCACGCCTAGCGAGTTGGGTGGATTCACCCAACCAGCTCCGCCAGAAAGAGTCTCGCAACCGCTTCCAGCTGTGTTGTTATCGTACGACTTGCCTGCTACGTCCGTAGTACCGATCAAGCCAGCGTAGGTCTCTCCGCCAGCGGAGATGGCGCCGTCGATCTTCACGTCGCCAAACGTGTACGCCTGGTGGGCACCATTGCCAGAGCACACCGCAGTGCCCCCACCTAGTGGCAACTCGGTGTTGTCATACGTGACCGTACCAACTACTGAACCTGCGATCGTTGCGCTGGCGGCGAAGGCCCCCGGCAGGATCACGAAAAGTGCCGACAAGATCGCTGCAACCAACATCAACTTCGAAAAACGCCTCATACAAAATCCTCCCTGGGTCCGATTTCCTGAATACCCTTAGATTCGACCCCGGTCCCCGAACTCCTGCCTAGGATGCAAACTTTTTTCCGCTTTCTCGCTCAAACCCGGCTCGGGGCGGGCCAGGTGCCCCCAATACGACCGAGAGCGCACGGATATCACTCCATGTGCGTATGGCCCCCAACTCTTCCCACCTTTACCTTAGTTGTAGGGAACAAACGGCAAAAGCCGCCCGAAACCACACGGCCCAGAAGGGTCGTTGAACCGGCCGCAAGGCCATAGGTAGGGGGGAAGTAGATGGAAGCGATCCAAAGGATGGCGGCACCCAGCGAATTCACCGACGACACGAGGGATCTTAGAGAGGCCCGGCGTGCTCGACTGGCGGCAAAGGTTGCACGCAGTGTCGGGATGGATCCGCAAACTGAGCTCGGCCTCGGGGGCCCCATGCTCAGAACTGGCGAAGTAGCACTGCTCTTCGGAGTAAGCGAACGGTGTATCCGCAATTGGGCCAACTCGGGCAAACTGCCAAGCGTTCGCACGCTCGGCCGTCACCGCCTGTTTCCAGCCAGAGAAGTCGCCACAGTCCTTCGTGACGCGATGAGAGGCTCAAAGGAATAGTTTCCTGGCCTTTGGGCTATCGCTGAGTCACACTTCGGCAGATGCTGCCGCTGAGAGTTCTCTTCATCGACCATGAAACCCGCCTTTCGGGTGGCGAGCAAGACTTGCTCGACCTCGTCCGGGTGCTGGCTCGCGACCGCACGCTTGAGATCAGTGTCGCTCTGCCGGGGGACGGCCCGCTGTGGGTAGCCCTGGAAGCCGCAGGCGCAAGGGTGCATCCATTCACGATGGACCCAGGCCTTGGGTCCACGTCGCGGTGGGAACTAGCGGCGAGGCCGGACAAGGCCCTTCGGCGCACATTGTCGGTGGTACAAACGGCTAGGTCGCTCGGCCGGGTTATCGACGAGGTAGGCCCACACATCATCCACACCAATTCGATGAAGGCACATCTGCTAGCCGCGGCCTCGGCGCGAACCCGCGGCATACCGCTGATCTGGCATGTTCGCGACATCTTGCGTCCGGGGTGGCTGCGCCGAACATTCGCATTCGCCGCATGGCGCATCCCAACCAAGATCGCATGCCTTTCGAAGGCGGTTACCGAACAATTTTCCGGCTCTCATGCCCTCGAAAAGTGCGTCGTGGTCTACAACGGCATCGACCTTGGCCGCGCGGAGGTGTCCTCTGAAGATCGACAAACGTGGCGCAAGCGCTTGGGGGCCCCCTCGGATCAACAGGTATTGGTTGGCATCGTTGGCCAGATAGCCGCCTGGAAAGGTCAAGACACATTCATCGAGGCAGCGGCCATCGTCGCCCAAGATCCCAACATCAAGAACATCGATGTGCGCTTCACCGTTGTGGGCGAGTGTCTTTTCCCGGAGAACGAAGCGGCGTACGAAGGATCGATCCATGCACGAGTCACCGAACTTGGCCTCGAAAGCCGATGGGTTTGGGCTGGTTGGAGCGACTCACCTGAGTCGGTGATGGCTGCTCTCGACGTAGTGGTACACGCTTCTAAACTGCCTGAACCGTTCGGAAGGGTGATAGTCGAAGGCATGGCAGCCGGGACATCAGTGATCGCCAGCGCTGAAGGCGCCGGTCCAGAGATCGTGTTGGAAGGCGAAGGCTCTGTCGTGGTCCCTGGGGACCCCATCGTTCTCACCGCCGAGATCGCTGTTTATGTTAAGGACCCATACAAACGCACGGCCGTTTCGGAGGCTGCCCGCAAAGGGGCCGAGCGATTCTCGATCGAAGCGACCGCCCAAGCGGTGCTCGACATTTACGCCGAGGTATCTGCCGATGCTTCCGGGCTGAGGGTCGTGCAGAAGGCGGCCGTCGATTGAAGGTCGCCATAGTCCACGACTTCCTCAATCAAAGAGGGGGGGCCGAACGCAGCGTCGTTGCCATGGCACGTCTGTTCCCGGATGCCCCCATCTTCA
>JBHELT010000026.1:0-58354 GCA_046262935.1 Actinomycetota bacterium
GCCCGAGCCAAGAGAAAACGCTTCCGCGGAAGCGTTTTCTCTTGGCTCGGGCGTTTCCGCAGGAACATCGTTTGCCTCAGTCATGTGAATCTCCAGAGGGATTGGATGATGGAGTAGTCTGCGGATGGTCGCGCTGTTAGAGGATGTTTGTCAATACCGAGGCAGGCTGAGGACTGCTCCGAAGAATCAGGCCTGGTTGTGAATTTATCTTTGATCCGTGCTTGACCGGGCCCCCCGACCCACAATATATTGCGCCGTCTTGTTGGAGTTGCTCAACATATTGGGGATAAGGGGATGAACAACCTGCGAATCACCTGGGGATTAACCGTGCCGCCCTGTGGGCAACTGTGCCCCAGAGTTTGTGGATATCTTCCATCCCCAATCCGCCTGGTTGTCACTATCGCGTCCTACACTATCGAACATATGTACGAAGGAGGCCATCATTGGCTACACGGATAAACCAGGTGGCCAATTCGAGGCCCGGCCCCAAGGTGCCGCCCCACAACCTTGAAGCCGAAGAGTCGGTGCTCGGAGCCTGCTTGCTGTCACGCGAAGCCATCGCAGACGTCCTCGAGATCCTCGACGAGGCCGACTTCTACAAGCCTGCGAATTCCGAGATCTTCATCGCCATCCTCGAGCTGTATGGCAAGGGCGAACCAGTCGATGCGGTCACGCTTGCCGACGAACTCACCAGGCGCGACAGCATTGAATCGGTAGGAGGCAAGCCTTACCTGTTCACACTGGTGCAATCCGTTCCCACCCCAGGGTCGGCCGCCCACTACGCACGGATAGTCGAAGAGCACGCGTTGCTCCGCCGGTTGATCGAGGCCTCACATGAGATCTCCGACATCGCCTTTGGGGTCCCCGAAGACGTCGACCAAGCCATCGACCAGTCCGAAGACCTCATCTACAAGGTGTCTCAGCGGCGTAACTCCAGCGATTTCCAGGCTCTTCGTGACCTGCTCGCCGAGAACATGGAGATGGTCGAAAAGCTCTACGAACGTGGCTCTTCGATCACCGGATTGCCAACCGGGTTCGCCGAACTCGACACGCTGACTGCTGGGCTTCAACCATCCAACCTCATCATCATCGCCGCCCGCCCCGCGATGGGTAAGTCGGCATTCTCGGTGTCGATCGCTCAGCACGTTGCGGTCGAGGAACAGGTGCCCGTTGTCATCTTCTCGCTTGAGATGTCCAAGAACGAACTTGTGCAAAGGCTGATGTGCTCCGAAGCGCGGGTCGATTCGAATCGCCTTCGACGCGGGGCGCTGCAAGATTCCGATTGGCCCAAGTTGTCGCACGCCCTGGGCAAGCTCGCCGAGGCCCCCATATTCATAGATGACACTGCCAACGTCACCATCATGGAGATGAGGGCCAAGTGCAGGCGATTGAAATCCAAGCACGGCCTGGGTCTTGTCATCGTGGACTATCTGCAGCTCATGCAGCCACTCAAGCGCACCGACAACCGGGTGCAAGAGGTCGCCGACATATCGCGAAACCTCAAACTGCTGGCCCGAGACCTCGATATCCCCGTGATCGCCATAAGTCAGTTATCGCGAAACCTCGAACACCGCACCGACAAGCGGCCGGTGCTAGCCGATCTTCGTGATTCAGGTTCTCTCGAGCAGGACGCAGACCTGGTGATGTTCATCTACCGCGATGAGGTGTACAACCCAGACACATCACAGAAGGGTATCGCCGAGATCATGCTCTCGAAACATCGAAACGGCCCCATCGGCAAGATCGACCTGGCCTTCCTCGAGCACTACACTAAGTTCGCAAACTTGGCGCGCGGGTGATGGAACAAGGGAACTAACGACCCGGTCGCTGCGTCTTACTCCCAACCGACCGAGGAGGCAGATGTGACCCGCAAGCGCAAAGGTTTCGCCGTCGTGGTTCTGGTCTTTGCCTTGGCTTCTGCTTGCACGAAGACGCAGAGCCGATCCAATCCAACTAGCACCTTGCAGTACGCCCCGGTCCCGCCGCAAGAGCAGAAGAGCGACGCTTCCCGTGCTGCTGCGGGCGCACCCTCCGAGCAGCAGGGTTCGGTCACGACCGACGCGGTAAAGGGCCCATTGTTGGCAGACAATGCCGCTGCCCCGCAAGGATCGGCGGCCATCGTGGATCTGCCACAGGCCGGCAACAAAGTCATCAAGAATGCCGACCTTCGCATCAGTGTTCCCAAGGGCACGTTCCAATCGCGCTTCGGAAAGATCTCATCGATCGCCGAAGAGTTCGGGGGCTTCGTCACAAGATCCTCAAGCGAATCGACTTCGGGCAAGACCAGGTCGGGCACGATCACGATCAGGGTCCCATCGGATCGGTTCGAGTCGGCAATGGCGAAGGTGAGGGGCCTTGGTACGGTGCACGCCGAGAGCCAAAGCGGCGAGGACGTTACCAAGCAGTTCGTAGATCTCGAAGCGCGCCTGGCTCAGGCTAAAGCGCAAGAAGCGTTCTACCTTCGATTGATCGATCAGTCGAAGACCATCTCGGACCTCATCCAGGTCCAGCAACAGCTGTCGCAGGTGCAACTGCAGATCGAAGAGATCCAGGGCAACCTTCAGTTTCTCAAAGACCAAACTTCTTTCTCGACGCTTTCGATCGACCTATTCGAACCCGGCGCTGGTGGGCACACCCCGCCCAAGGGCATCGGCAAGGCGTGGAGCGAAGCTATCGATGGAGCAAAGACTGTGATCGGCGGGCTAGTGGTCTTCGTCGGCTGGGTCGCACCGATCGCGCTGTTGGGACTCGTTCTGGTCGGCATCTACAGACTCATCCGCCGCCGCAAAGATGATGACGCACGCACGGGTGATGGACGCAACATGGGTGACGGGCCGCCGGTTGGCGAAGAGGCTCCTAAGAGCGGGTGACGAGAATCGGACTCGCGCCTGAAGCTTGGGAAGCTTCCGTTCTACCATTGAACTACACCCGCGCGCGATGCATTCTACGATGTCTTTCCAGGGCTTGGCACTGGGCTTCGGCCTGGTAGTTAGAATCTGCGGATGATCCTTTCCGACCGCGACATCCGCGCCGAGGTTGATAGCGGGCGCATAGTCGTTAAGCCCTTCGAGCCTGCGATGATCCAGCCCTCGTCGATCGACGTTCGCATCGACAACAAGTTCCGGGTATTTCAAAACCATCGCTACCAGGTGATCGACGTGAAGCGAAGGATGGATGACCTAACCGAGTTGATCGAAGTAGGAGACGGCGAGCCTTTCATCCTGCATCCCGGTGAGTTCGTACTTGGATCGACCCTTGAATGGGTCGAGCTGCCAAAGGACCTTGCCGGACGGCTTGAAGGAAAGTCTTCGCTCGGACGGCTCGGTCTTGTCACGCACTCAACCGCAGGGTTCATCGACCCATCGTTCGAAGGCCATCTAACGCTTGAGCTGTCTAACCTTGCCAATCTGCCCATCACCTTGTATCCCGGCATGAAGATCGGACAGATCGCATTCTTCAGACTTTCGAGCGAGGCCGATGTTGGCTACGGTGCTGGTTCGCTCAAGAGCAAGTACAAAGGCCAACGAGGCCCGACACCGTCGAAGTACTGGCAGAACTTCGAGGAGTAGATGGATGTTGGCGTTTTCTTCCCGATGGAACCTGCGGGGCGTGCTCCTGGCGATGATTATCGCTCGACGCTGGAACTGATCCGCGACTGCGAATCGCTCGGATACAACTCGGTGTGGATAGCGTCGAGACACCTGTCGTCGATGTATGCATCGGTTCCCTCTCCCATCGTCCTTCTAGCGGCAGCCGCAGCGATCACGGAGCGGTTGGTCCTTGGGACCAGCATCATCTCTCTTCCATTGCAAGACGCGTTGCAAGTGGCCGAAGACTTCGCGGTTCTCGATGCCATATCAAAGGGAAGGGGAAGGCTCGGGGTTGGAAGCGGCGACGATCCTCCCGCCTTCGAAGCGATGGGGGTCGCATTCGATGAACGCCAAGGGGTGCTTTCCGACAAACTTCGCGAGGTGATCAGGCTCTTGGAAGGCGGACCTGTGGGGGCCTCAGGGCTTCGCATCCATCCTGCAGTTGAGGGCCCCCTCAACAAAGTCGCGCTTGGCGCGCAATCGGCGCGGGGGGCCGCGTGGGCTGGATCGCTCGGCATCGGCCTGCTTCAAGGACGCTCTGAACCAAAGGCCAAAGACCCAACCGTCTCGCAAGCGAGGGCGGCCGAGGCTTATCGTGAAGTACATCCCCAGGGCCGAGTGACCACGGCTCGCAATGTTTGGATCGGAAGTGTCGCCGATGAGAGATTCTCGCAAGCGCTGCGGCGCTACGACAGCTATCTCAGATCGCGCGGACGCGACCCGTTGCCCAACGATCCGGTTGCAGCGGCACAGAAGATGAACGTGCTGTTCGGCCGAACAGCGCAAGATGTGGCGGAACAGGCTGTCGCGATGGTTGGCCCGATAAAGCCCGACGAACTATTGGTAACGGTAGACCCCGGCGGGCTCGACGATCCTTCGCGCAAAGAGCGTCTCGTCGAACTGGCCTCGGCCTTAGGCCTTGGCGCAAGCTAGATGCCGCGTATCTAGTTCTTGTCCGCTGCGGTTGCGGCAGCGCCGTTGCCATTGGCGAGCGGAAGCATCTTTGCCCCGGCGGGCACGATGACCTCTTCGAGGATCTGCGCGAGATCCCTGACGCTCGTTGACCCATCGGCCCCGCGTTCCTTCACACCATCATCGAGCATGATGTGACAGAAGGGGCACCCAACGCCGATGACATCTACTCCCAAGGCAAGAGCCTCGTCGGTGCGATCGATGTTGACTTTCTTACCGACGCGTTCTTCCATCCACATCCTGCCGCCACCCGCTCCGCAGCAGAAAGTGTGACGACCATGCCTGTGCATCTCGGTGGTGGTTGCTCCTGCCTCGGCTAGGAGTTTGCGCGGTGCTTCGACGATGTCGTTGTGTCTGGCTGTGTAACAAGGGTCGTGGTAGGCAACCGTGGGCTTGTAGTCCTTTGCGATCTGAAGTCGTCCCTTCGCCACGAGCTCCCCGAGATACTCAGAATGGTGCCGCACTTCGTAATTGCCCCCGAACTGCGGATACTCATTGGCAAGCGTGTTGAAACAGTGTGGGCATGCGGTGACGATACGTTTCACACCGAAACCGTCGAGCGTTTCGATGTTGGCTTGCGCCATCGTCTGGAACAGGTACTCGTGCCCAAGTCGACGAGCCGGGTCGCCGTTGCATTGCTCGCTGCTCCCCAAGATAGCGAAAGAAACCCCAGCCTCTTGCATCAATCTGGCGAACGAGCGAACAACCTTCTTATTGCGGTCATCGAAGGCCCCCGCACACCCAACCCAATACACAACCTCGTAATCGGCAGCGCCCCCCTCTCCAAGAACGGGGACGTCAAGACCCTCGGTCCAATCGAGTCGCGCGCTCTGAGACTGACCCCACGGGTTGCCTGAGTTTTCGAGATTGGTAAGTGCTGTCTGCATCTCTTTAGGAAAGCGCGACTCCATCATCACCAGATTGCGCCGCATGTCGATGATGTGGTCGATGTGCTCGATATCAACAGGGCAGTTGTAAACGCATGCGCCACACGTAGTGCAGGCCCAGATCACCTCGTCATCGATGATCGAGGGGTTAAGCGCTGTATCTTGGCCGACGGGCCGGCCCAGCAATGTGTCGACGCGTTCCAAAAGAGCGGTCCGCATCTTTGCGGGTGGGCCTTCGAGTATGAACTTGCGCAGTTTCTCGGGTGTCTTCTTCGGCAAAGGGGGGCCGAGCATGTCGCGTTTTTCACGAAGGAGCCCCGGACCCTGTTCGAAAAGATGGTCCCTAAGATCCATGATCAATAACTTGGGCGACAAGGGCTTGCCGGTGTTCCATGCGGGACATGCCGACTGACACCTGCCGCATTCGGTGCAGGTCATGGTGTCGAGAAGCTGCTTCCATGAAAGATCGGTGATCTTGCCTGCCCCGAGCACGTCGTCTTCGCTCATCGACTCCATATCGATATCGAGTTTCTTGAGAGCCCCGCGAGGCCGCGTGGCGGTAGATGAGAAAAAGACGTTGAGCATCGAGGTGATGATGTGCAGATGTTTGGAGTATCCAAGGTAAACCAGAAAACCCAAGATGATCAGCGAATGCCACCAAAGCAGGATGGTGTTCGCAGCTTGTTTCGCGGCGAGGCTCATGTTGTCAAAAACCAACCATGCTACGAAGGAAGAGGCGAAACTCCATTGGCGTGGATAAGGGAAGTGGCCGAGCGCGATCTCGGTTGCTCTTAGTCCAAGGATCGTGAGCATGATGCCAGTGATGGCGAACAAGATGTACTCGGCCTCTTTGAGGTGCGAGCCCCGAAGCCTGCCGGGGCGCTGGACCCTGCGTATATAGAAAGCCATGACGACGCCTGCCAGTACCGCGCATACGAACAGATCTTGCAGTGCCCCTAAAGGCCCCCAGTGTCCAACGAACGGCAGAGCGAACCCAACCTTGTATACGGCGCCGAATGCCTCAACGATGGTTGTGAACAGAACGAGGAACCCCCAGTAGATCATCACGTGCATCAGTCCGGGGAACGACCACTGCAAGATCTTCTGTTGGCCAAGAGCCACTGTTATCAGGCGGGTAACCCGTCTGCCGACATTGCGGAAGCGGTCTTCAGGCTTGCCGAGCATCAAGTACTCGAACAATTGCCACATCCGAAGACTGAACAGTCCCAATGAGGCCAGGATTATGACCGTCATGATTACCCGCTGAATGAGCAAGTCCTCGGCTCCTTGATAGATGTTTCGGATGCGGCTAGCCGCAACGGCGGATTCTAAGCGGGATTCTATTAGGCTGTTGAATCCGTAATCGTTGAAACACCCATACCACTCGGATACTTATGGACGGCGCGACACAACACGTGAGTTCGCTCATCGCTTACAACCGATGGGCCAACGAGACCTTGCTGGAAGTGGCGTCGCGACTAGCGGGCGAAGTCCGCTCGGCCGCCGCCGAACGAAGCGGCGTCAGCATCGACTCGACGTTGGCTCACATATTGCTGGCTCAACACGTCTGGCACCGGCGTTTCACGGGGGCCGATACGGCACACGGCGGATCCGAGCCCAAGGTAGCTTCGCCTCAGGAGCTGAGCACCGGTTTCTCTGCCTCGCACCATGACCTCGACGCTTTCGCGCAGGCGTTCACCGACACCGACTGGGAACGCCGACTCGATTACCACTCGAGCGACGGGACCCCGCATCGCAGACAGCTGGGGGAGTTGGTCGCTCACCTTGTGAACCACGGGTCCTATCATCGTGGTGAGGTCGCGTACCTTCTGACCGAGGCTGGCCACTCGCCTGGGGACCTTGATTACCTCTACCGACTTTCCGACTCGTTCGATTGAACCAGGCTGATTTGGCCCCTCAGACTTGACAGTAAGACGCTCAAGTTTTAATATCTGTTCACAGTCATATATCGAGCCTGCCTGCGGGCTATCAGCAGGACAAAACAGCAGGTTAACCCCCTGATTCGGCTCTAAGAAAGGGAAACGAAAATGCCTAAAGTTGTTGGAATCGATCTTGGAACTACTAACTCGGTTGTGAGCGCACTGGAAGGTGGCGACCCAACCGTCATCCCTAATGCCGAAGGCCATCGCACCACGCCTTCGGTTGTTGCCTTCTCGAAAGCGGGGGAGATCCTGGTGGGCGAAGTGGCCAAGCGCCAGGCGATAACGAACCCGGACCGAACGGTGCGCTCGGTGAAACGGGAGATGGGGACCACCTGGAAGATCGAGATCGATGGCAAGAAGTGGACACCGCAAGAGGTCTCGGCCCAGGTTCTTTTGAAACTAAAGCGCGATGCCGAAGCGTATCTGGGCGACAAGGTTACCCAGGCAGTCGTGACGGTCCCCGCGTACTTCAACGACGCGCAGCGCCAGGCGACCAAAGAGGCTGGCGAGATCGCAGGCCTCGAGGTCCTTCGTCTCGTCGCCGAGCCCACTGCTGCTTCGCTCGCATACGGATTGGACAAGGAAGCCGAGCAGACCATATTGGTCTTCGACCTAGGGGGAGGCACCTTCGATGTGTCGATACTCGAGATCGCCGAAGGGGTCTTCGATGTCAAGGCGACCAATGGCGACAGTCACCTAGGTGGAGACGACTGGGACCAACGCATCATCGAGTTCCTCCTCAAAGAGGTCAAGAACAACAACGGTGTTGATCTTGCGTCCGACCGCATGGCACTGCAGCGACTGAAGGAAGCTGCCGAGAAGGCCAAGATCGAGTTGTCGCAGGCAACGCAAACAACGATCAACCTGCCTTTCCTCACCGCAACGGACGCGGGGCCCATCCATCTGGAGACCAACCTCACCAGGGCGCAGTTCGAACAGATGACCGAAGATCTGCTCGATCGCGTCAAGGGACCATTCAACTCAGCGCTCAAAGATTGGAAGAAGCCGATCGATCAGATCAACCACATCATCTTGGTCGGTGGCTCAACGCGTATGCCGATGGTTACCGATCTCGTCAAGAGCCTGACCGGCGGCAAAGAACCGCACAAAGGCGTCAATCCCGATGAGGTCGTTGCGATCGGCGCGGCATTGCAGGCCGGGGTCCTGAAGGGCGAGGTCAAAGACGTCCTTCTGCTCGATGTCACGCCTTTGTCGATGGGTATCGAGACCAAGGGCGGCATCTTCACCAAACTCATCGATCGAAACACCACTATCCCCACGCGAAAGAGCGAGATCTTCTCCACGGCGGATGACAATCAGCCATCGGTGGAGGTGAACGTACTTCAAGGCGAAGCCGAGACCGTGTATTCGCCTGGTGTGCAAACCCTCGGTAAGTTCAACCTGGAAGGCATCCCGGCGGCCCCAAGAGGCATCCCCCAGATCGAAGTCACCTTCGACATCGACGCCAACGGAATCGTTCATGTCTCTGCCAAAGACAAAGGCACCGGCAAGGAACAAGCGATGACGATCACGGGTGGAACGGCTCTTCCGAAAGACAAGATCGAAGAGATGATCCGCGATGCAGAAAAGTTCGCCGACGAGGACCGCAAGCGGCGTGAGATCGCCGAGGCTCGCAACATGGCAGACAATCTGGTGTACCAGTCGGAGAAATCGCTGAAGGAATTCGGCGAGAAACTGAGCGTCGACGACAAAACATCGATCGAGTCTGCTGTCGAAGAGACCAAAGAGGCTCTCAAGGGCGAAGACCTCGACCGCATCAAATCGGCAACCGACAAACTGACGCAGGCATCGCACAAGCTTGCCGAACAGATGTACGCGCAGTCCGAACAACCGTCATCGGGATCAGGCACCGGAGCACAATCAGACTCATCCGACGACGACGTTGTTGATGCGGAGATAGTTGAAGAAGGTGGTTCGTGACGAACACCCCTCCTTATGACGAGCACGAGCCGGTGAAGATCCCGGTTGTAGACAAACGCAGGGTGAGCTCGGCCCCCGATACCCCCCAGGGCCAGGGCATCGCCGATGATCTTCCCCGGAGTCTCACCGGCGAGGCAGAAGACTCTGGCGTGCCAACGGCCGACGGTACGCCGGAGTCTGGCTATCTCGAGGATCTTCAAAGACTCAAAGCAGAGTTCGACAACTACCGAAAACGCGTCATCAAAGAGCAGTCGACGCTGATCGAATCCGCCTCGCGCGCACTGGTCTCGCGATTGCTTGGCGTCCTCGACAACTTCGACTTGGCAGTTGGTGCGGCCGAAGAAACCCGCGATTTCGATCGGATGCTCAAAGGCATCGAGATGGTCTTCGGTGAACTGAAGGAAGTGTTGGCAGCGGAAGGACTCAAGACGATAACTGCAAAGGACCAACGGTTCGACCCGAACCTACATGAAGCTGCCGTAGAAGTCCCCGGGGACAGATCGGGCGAACTCGTAGTTGCCGAAGTTCTGCGTCCCGGATATATGTTCAATGAAAGGGTCCTGCGCCCAGCGATGGTGAAAGTTACTCAGCAAGCGGCAGATGCCGGCCACGGGGGATGAAAGCCGGTGATCTTGGATGAGTCAACGTGAATGGGTTGAGAAGGACTACTACGCGGCCCTAGGGGTCGATAAGAAGTCTTCTCAAGCTGAGATCGATAAGGCATTCCGCAAACTGGCGCAGAAGAATCATCCTGATACCAACCCCGGTGATGCCCGGGCCGAAGAGCGCTTCAAGGAGATATCGCAAGCGCACGACGTGATCGGCGACCCCGCCAAGCGTAAGGAATACGACCAGATGCGCGAGATGCTCGCGGGCGGTTTCCGAGGTTTCAGCGGCGGTCCGCAAGGGGTCCGCATCGAAGATCTATTCGATACCGGCGGTAACAGTTCAGCGGGGTTCGAAGACCTTTTCAGCGGCATATTTGGCGCAGGGTCCAGATCCAGGACTGCACCGCGTGGCGCCGATTACGAAACCGAGATCAGTTTGGACTTCATGGACGCGATGGGTGGCACAACGATCACTCTGCCTCTTTCAGTCGGGGGCCGAACGAGGCAGGTCAAGGTCCGGATTCCAGCGGGCGTCAAAGATGGTGCCCGCATCAAAGTGGGAGGCAGGGGAGAGCAGGCTGCGGGGGCGGTCTCTGGAGATCTTTACGTCCGGGTCAAAGTGAATCCCCATAGATTCTTCGGACGAAAAGGCAAAGACGTCACCTTGCAAGTGCCGCTCACGTACACAGAGGCGGCACTCGGTGCCGACATCGAGGTCCCCACTATGGATGGGGGGCCGGTCAAAGTGAAGATCCCCGCGGGAACGCAGCCAGGCAAGACCTTCCGGTTGCGCGGTAAGGGCCCCGTCATCGCCGGGGCAAATTCGGATCTGCTAGTTAGCGTCCAGGTGTCCGTGCCCAGCCATCTTTCGAAGAAACAGCGTGAACTGCTAAAGGATCTTGATGAGGCCTTTGAGCACCCTTCAGTTAGGGCGGAACTCGAACGATTCATCACCGAAGGAAAACATGCCTGATCGCCAGCGCCGCGAGCGTTCAGCCGGGCTTGCCGTTTACGTCATAAGCGTTGTGGCTGATCTTGCTGGGGTTCATCCTCAGACCTTGCGAATGTACGAGCGTAAAGGTTTGATCGAACCGCAGCGAACCGCGGGCAATAGCAGACGTTACTCGCAGCTCGATGTCGATCGGCTGAAGCGGATACAGGAACTTACTCAGGACGGTGGCGTGAATCTGGCAGGAGTGCGCATCATCATGGAATTGGAGCATCGTCTAGAGCGGGCTAACTCGGCGCTTAGCCGGTCGCAAACCCTGATCGAGCGCATGCAGGATCGCATGGATGCTCTCGAAGATGAACTCGATGCTGCCGAAGATGTGATACGAGCATCGCGAAGGTCTCGCGGAGTTCTTGTGAGGATGAGTGACGTGAGAGACCTATTTGCTGCCGATAGGGGGCGTGATCAAGGTTGACGATGTGACAGGAGGTAGCATCGATAGATGCGACCGGCCATGGACTCTAAGTTCATCATGCGGACCGGATAGGAGGAGAGATTGACCAAGTCCGAGGCAGCAAAGGGCAGCGAAGGCAGCGTGCGAAGAATCGCGCAAGATGCCGAGCGTCATTCGATCCGGATGACTGCCGATCGAATCTTGGTTGCCTCTCCCAAAGAACTTGGTGAGCGCAAGAGCCGAGGTGGCATCTTGATCCCTGCGACGGTTGCCTCCGAGTCGCGACGCGCGATCTGGGGTGAGGTGGCCGCGGTTGGCCCCATGGTGCGTGGCGCCGAAACAGGTGACCTAATCTTATTCGGCCCCGAAGCTGCCTATGAGCTTGAGGTCAGAGGCGAGGAATACATCGTGCTGCGCGAGCGCGACATCCACGCGGTCGCTTCCGAGAGGGCCGAGGGCCGCACCGGTTTGTATCTGTAACCTCGGATACCACCGACCTGTCGTTCACTGTTCACCCTGCCATGCATCATGCCGGGAGAGGTTGCGGACCGCCTCAGCGATGCTGCTGGGCGCGACCAGCGGAAGGAAGTGTCCGGCTCCGTCGATCCACATGATCTTCGATCCGGCGATCCGCCGCGCCAACCTTTTGGCTGACGATGGTCGGATCAAAGGATCCTTACTGCCGATCACTACGATCGTGGGGACCGAGATGCCGCCCAAGGACTCTTCGATGAACGAGATCTCTTTCAGATAGGACTTCTGCTCGCGATGAAAGCTTCTCCAGGCCGAAGAGCTCATCCAACTGCTGACTGACTCGCGCAGATGCTCTTCATCGACGCCAGAAAGGCCTCTTCCCATGGAACGGCGCGCTCGCTCCGACAGCAGGGCCCTGCCCATCCCCTGCAGCGCGACAAAAGCCAGCACATGTCCTGCGATGGGCAAACCTAAGACTCTGTCCACGATGTCGGTTTGGGATATCCCAACCGATGCTGCCAATACCAAACCTGTAACGCGGCTTGGGTGTCTTTGCGTGAGGGCCAGCGCGACGCCGCCTCCCCAACTGTGGCCAACCACTATGGTGTTTTCGATGCCATCTGAATCCATCAGGTCCACAAGGCGGTCGGCGTTGTCGAAGAAACCATTGGCCATCCCGCCGGTCAAGCCGTACCCGGGGCGGTCCGGGATGATCACCGTGTGATCGAGTGCGAGTTCGCTTGCGACGGCTTTCCAATCCATCTTGCTTCCCGGCTGGCCGTGCAACAGCAGCACCGAAGGCCCTGAGCCAACCGTGTCGGCATGAAGTTTTGGCGCATCCATGTTCTATATCGTGCCGCTACACCAAGGTTAGTTGCGGTATCTGCGGGTTGATCGGATCCTCCAGCCAACGAGCATCGCGAGAGCACCGCCTACCAGCACCAGCGCTGCGACGACCAAACCCCTGTCCATCTTGGGTGATCTGTTGGTTCCCCCAGCCGAACTGCGACCCGAGCGTGGGGCCCCTTGCCGGCGGTTCGAGGGCGTTGGTGAGGGGCCCGTCGATCCGAACGTGAAGGATTGCGAGCGAACCTCGTCGACACCGTCGGTGGTTAGGACGTCAACGTCGTAAGAACCGGACCCCAACGTGCTCTTATCGATCTCGATGGCTTGCATGCCGCGTTCCATCGGCACGGGACCTTGGACAACCTGTTTCGCAGCGGATACATCTTTGCGTCGAACCTCGAGCGACACCAACGCTGCATTAGAAAGAGTGAACCCGATCTTGGAAGGACCGATCATCGCGACTTCGGTCAGGCCGAACACCGGGTTGATCTTTGGAGCTTTCCAGACCGCGACGCCGGCTGGGGACGCGGTGAGTTCGGTGGGCCCGTCGGGCAGTACCGCGCCATCTGTCTTGACCTCGCCTTGTCTTTCGATAACCACCTTGTCGATGCCCGTGGCGATCAGCACCCTTATCACCGACGGTTCTTGGACGGCTTGTGGTCTCAGCCCTGCGTAGTAGAAAGCCAGGATGTCTGAATAAGACATCGATCTATCGGCTTTCCCCTTTGCGCCGTATTGGACCATGCCAACGCCGTGGCCCCATCCTCTTCCTTCGAAGACGGCGTCTGGCCCATCTGTTGTCACACCCATCCATCTCGAAGGGATGGTTTCGGGCAGGTTTCGCCCATCCGAGCCGAGTGTTGGGTACCGTTTCGGTTCTAAGCAAACGGCATTTGCATTGAGCTTCTTCCTAAGATCGTCGAGCGTCATCTTGAGGGTTTGACCTGCATTGGACATCTGCACATCGCTTCCCGATGCCGTCACCTGTTCGATGTTGCCCGACTTCCATACACCTGCTCTGCGAAGAGACTCGGTGAGATCGGCCAGCGGCATCCGCACCTTCCAGTGTGAGTACGGCGAGGAGCCGTCGTCGGATTCGATCACGGGTTTGAGGTACGCAAGGGCCGATCCGCCGAAAGCATCGGCATTGGTGTACGTATGCCCGTCTGAAGTCGAGAAGAAGAAGGTATTTGCGGGCTTTCCCTGATATCGCAAGATCTCGCCAGTGGTCTGAGTTACCGCCGCACTCCATCTGTCTCCCCAGGCGCCACGCTCGACCCCCAGGCCGCGAAAAACTTGGCATGCATCGGTCGAGCAGATGTTGAAGCCCAGGTCGCGGGCCAGTTGCGAGTTTGGGTTCATGTGACTCATCGCGTAAGTACGCGCCGCAACGACTTGAGTTTTCAGTGCTTCGATGGGCCACGAACGTGGAACTTCGGCGATCCCCTTTAAGTAATTCTCGAATGTCATCTCCGAGACGATGAATAACTTGCCGTCTTTCGCCTTGCCGATCTGGATCTTCGAACCATACGCAGCGTGAAGGTTGCGTTTTTGTTTGGCAGGGCAAGCGGTTGGGTGCGGAGCGAAATGAGCATCGATCTTGATCGAGGCCCCCTGCGCCGGGGCGAGTGTGACCGGACCTGCGGTCTCGACCGCGGCGGATGCCCCTTGACTGTTGACCATCCCCGCGAGGGCGATGCCCAATGAACCGACGATGATCGCCCACGGTCTCATGCGGCAAGTATCCCGTGTGGCGAGGTGAAAGAATCTATTGATGGACCTGGTTACGCTCGAAGATATCTCAGCTGCCCGCGAAACGCTCGAGGGCATCATCCAACGCACTCCCGTCGAGCAGAGCCGCGCTCTTTCCGAGATGGCCGGAGGAGAGGTCCTACTCAAATGCGAGAACCTGCAAAGAACCGGCGCGTTCAAGATCAGAGGCGCGTATAACCGCATCTCGAAGCTGGTCCCTGCCGAGCGCAGAGCGGGTGTAGTCGCGGCGAGTGCTGGCAATCACGCGCAAGGCGTTGCGCTGGCCGCATCGTTGCTTGGAGTCAAAGCCACGGTATTCATGCCAGAGGGTGCATCGCTGCCCAAGGTCGAAGCGACGCGGTCTTACGGCGCCGAAGTTGTTTTAGCGGGCACCATTTACGACGAGGCTTTCGCCGCCGCCCAGCTATTGGCAGAGCGCACTGGTGCGGTGATGGTGCATCCGTTCGACCACCTCGATGTGATCGCAGGCCAGGGAACGATAGCGATCGAGATCCTCGATCAGATCGCCGATTGCGCGTCGATCGTCGTTCCTGTCGGGGGTGGGGGACTTATCTCCGGGATCGCTGCGGGAGCAAAGGCCATTCGTCCCGATATAAAGGTCATCGGAGTTGAACCGCAGGGGGCGGCCGAGGTTTCTGCTTCATTGGCAGCGGGCCATCTCGTGAAACTCGATCAGTTGGCGACCATCGCCGACGGCCTTGCGGCCAAACAGGCCGGCGAACTCACACTTGCGCACATCCAGGCTTTCGTCGATGAAGTGGTGACCGTGACCGACGACGAACTCGCCGAGGCGCTTCTTCTTCTTGTTGAACGACAGAAGCTTGTCGCAGAGCCAGCGGGTGTTGCCGGTGTCGCTGCGATCATGAAGGCCAAGACCCAAGTCCCTTTCCCTTGCTGCGTCCTGATCTCTGGAGGCAATATCGACCCGATGCTGCTGCTGCGGGTGATCCGCTTCGGCATGGGTTCGTCGGGGAGGTATTTCTCGTTCAGGACCCGGATCGCAGATCGGCCTGGAGAACTCCACCGATTATTGGGTGTCATCGCTGACGCTGGGGGCAACGTGGTTGGGGTTGAGCACCGGGCTCAAGGGGGTTCGCTTAGGCATCTCAACGAGGTTGAAGTTATGGTGCAAGTAGAAACCCGTGGCATAGATCACGTTGAGGCTTTGAATCAGAGGTTGAAAGACGCTGGCTATGTCGTCGAAGGCATTTAGGAGGGTGGCTCGGTGATCATCGAGATTGAATACTGCGTAGTTTGAAACTACACAGACAGAGCCGTCGGTCTGGCGGCTGCGATACTTTCGAATAAGGGCAGGAAAGTGAAAAGGCTGAACCTTGTTCCGTCCGATGGCGGGCGGTTCGAAGTGACTGTGGATGGCCGGCAGATATGGTCGAAGAAGCAGTCCAAGAGCTTCCCGGAGACTCACCAGATACTCGAAGAGTTGGGCGACTGAATACCAAACATGTTGTCGTCCTGGGTGGTGGTTTTGCTGGCTTGAACGTTGTTCGTGCGCTGGCCAAGGCGCCGGTTGTCATCACCCTCATCGATCATCACAATCATCACCTTTTCCAACCCCTCCTCTATCAGGTGGCGACTGCCTCATTGAACCCAAGCGACGTGGCCGCCCCTATCCGCCGCATCCTTCGCAAGCAGCGCAATGTTTCGGTCTTGCTAGCCCAAGCCGATTCCATCGATCTTGCAGGACGGCGCGTCGTCCTGGTGGATGACGAGGTCTCGTACGACTTTTTAGTTGTGGCAACCGGCGTCACGCACTCTTATTTCGGCAACGACGGGTGGGCCAAGCACGCGCCTGGTCTTAAGACCCTGGCCGATGCCTTGGCTATCCGAGAAAAGATGTTGTTCGCCTATGAGGCAGCCGAGCGCGAATCGGACCCGATAGCGAGGCAAGAGTGGCTCAACTTCGTGATCGTAGGGGGCGGCCCCACCGGCGTCGAGATGGCAGGCTCGATGATCGAGATCGCTCGGCGTGCGCTAGATTCCGATTTCCGCAATTACGATCCCCGCACGGCCAGGGTCTTCTTGGTCGAAGCCGGGGCACGCGTCTTGCCTGCGTTCCATCCATCGCTTTCGGCTAAGGCGGAATCACAACTCGCCAAACTAGGGGTTGAACTAAGACTCGATTCAGCCGTCACCGGGATCAACGAACGCGGCGTCGCGATCGGCGATGAACGCATCGCATCGCGCAACGTCATATGGGCGGCGGGAATCAAGGCTTCGAGTTTGGGGGCTTCGCTGGTTGCAAACGGTGGTCAACTCGATGGTTCCGGACGGGTCAAGGTTTCGCCAGATCTTTCTGTACCGGGCTCACCTGAGGTTTTCGTCGCAGGCGACCTTGCTGCAGTGATGAACGGTTCGCGTCCAGTCCCAGGGGTTGCTCCCGCAGCGATGCAGATGGGCAAGGCAGTCGCGGCGAACATCATGCGCAGCCTCAAAGGGGAACCAACTATCGCGTTCAGGTATCGCGACAAGGGCTCGCTTGCGACCATCGGGCGCGCCGCTGCCGTGGCAGACCTCAAACGCGTGAAGTTGTCGGGCCTACTGGCATGGTTGGCATGGCTCAGTATCCATATCTTCTTCTTGATCGGATTTCGCAACCGAACCGTCGTGATGCTGGAGTGGGCACGCGCCTACCTTGGCAATGAATGGCAAGCGCGGCTGATCACTTCTGAGTCGTCTCGACTTAGATCCTGATCTGAACCATTCCGTCTTGTACGCGGGTTTCGACACACTGAACAGGCTGAGTGGCGGGGCCCCTAACCACGCTGCCATCGGTCACGTCGAATCGAGATTGATGGCAGGGGCAGATAACCGTTTGACCATCTAACTTGCCGCGCGTGAGGGCGCATCCCATATGTGTGCAGACCTCTGCGATCACATGCACCCTGTCCGATAAGCGCACGAACATCAATGCCACTTCACCGACGTCCGCGCCGATCATGGCTCCTTCTTCGAAGGAATCGAACGGAGCGATGTCGATGAATGCCTGGTCCGTGGGCCCTTCGACTTTGATGCGTTTCGGCAGTTTCTGAGTCGGTGGGGGCTTGGGCGTCGCTTCGTCAGGTGCCGCCACGGCGCTCAATGATTTCTCAGCCGGACCATTGATCACTTCTCCTGTCGGCGCGTAGCGCGATCCGTGGCACGGGCAGTCCCACGTCTTCGCCGAACGGTTCCAATCGACTAGGCAACCCATGTGAGTACAACGAGGTGACAGGGTTGTCACGATGCCGTTGTCATCCACGTATGCAGCGACTTTATGGCCCCCATCCGCGATGATCGAACCCTCACCTGGGCTTAAGTCACTCAGGTACTTGGTCGTGGTTCTAACGATAAGCACGTGTGTTGATGCCTCATGGGAGACCTTGTTAGGAACCGAACCCAGCAGGAAGCGCCTGGTGCCAGTCATTCCCTTGTTGCCAACTACGATCAGATCGTAGGTTCCCGATTTTCCCCAATCAGAAAGGCGCTCGGCGGGATCGCCTTGTGCCACAACGGTTTCGACCGGTACCGCATCGCCGAGTTGGCGCGCGGTGTCGCCCGCGATGTGCTTGCCCAATTCCTCATCACCTACGTAGCCGATGGTGAGGGTTGCTTCGAGGGCTGTTGCGAGGGTGAACGCGCGCCTTGCGGCATCGAATGCGGTTACCGATCCATCGGTGCCCACGAGCAAGTTGCCGAACGAGGTTGGTGCTCCCGTCATCGATGTCCTGACGATGAGCACGTCAGATGAGCAATGGTGAGTTATCTGATCGGGGACACCGCCTAGCGTTAGTCGTCTTGCGGATCCCATTCCCCTGTCTCCAACAACGATCAGGTCCGCCGATGACCTAGAGGCTGCATCGATGACCGCTTCTGCTGGGTCACCGCGCAGGATCTCGATGTCGGCTTCGAGTCCTGTCTCCTTAGCGATCGACGCCGATGCCAGTTGCACCTGCTCGGTTTGGTCTTCGCCATCCGAAACGACATACACGTATAGAAGTTTCGCTTTCGTGGCGGCGGCGAGTGTCGATGCGAACCTCATCGCCACCTTTGCTGTGTCACTTCCGTCAGTAGCGCAAACGATCTTGGAATAAGGCATCTTCAGTAGGGCTTCATAACCATGAGCCAAGCGATGAGGGCGAGCCCTACGATGCCGATGACCGACGTCACTGTTGGTATCTTCGAAACTCTGAGGCTCACCAGATCTTGACCGGGTATGGGGGAGCCGCCGCTCGATTCGATCTCGGCTGCTTGACGGAGCTTGCCATAGAAGGGGGCTGGGACCGCACTCATGTAACCGAAGATCAGTACGAGCAACACAAGGGCGGTCCACATCCAACCGGTTCCCCAAAGGTGGCCGACGAACCCGGCAGAGATCCCACCCGCGAGCAGTATCAGGGTGAAGGCGTACATGTAGTTGAAAGTCGAACGCGAGAGCGCGATCAAAAGAGCCACCGTTTTGGGATCGCCTTCCTTTCGTACCTTGAAACCGATCACCATGGAAACGCCGTGTGTCGCGACGAAACCCAAGACCCCGATGATATGTACCAGCACCAACAAACCGTAGAGCATGATGGGTGAGTTTAACTTCGGGGAGCCAGCCCCGCCTTTTGTTCAGTCAACAGTTCTGCCAGTGCCCCGGCGTCGCGTGCCGGCCTGAGGCAAACGTAGTTCTCGCAAACAAAGACGGTGGTTTGGTCCGTAACGATCTTGTCGATGAAAAGCGGAGAATCCGAGATGAGTTGCGACCCTGCCCCGGCCGTGGTCAACGCAGCAATGACTTTGTCGGGCAGGAAGCGCGTACGGATGGTTCGAAGCATCGCCCCGGCGCTGGCGCT
Organism: Actinomycetota bacterium; assembly: GCA_046262935.1. Taxonomy (GTDB): domain Bacteria; phylum Actinomycetota; class CADDZG01; order JAHWKV01; family JAHWKV01; genus JBHELT01. The sequence continues at coordinate 19,273 of JBHELT010000026.1, forward strand.
CTCAAGCGGTCCGGTGATCGCGATCTCGGTCGCGCCGTGCAGCCAAAAGTCTAGGGCGCATAGGAAGGTTGCTGTTGCCTGTGGAGCTCGGGCCATGTATCCGTGGGCCAGCTGCAAGGTTCGCTCGGCGAACCCTCGAAGGTCGGTTCGTCCAGTCAAGACCGACAACTTCAGCAGAGTATGCGCGGCGACTGCATTGGGCGACGGCATAGCGCTCTCGACGATCTCCTTCTGGCGCAGGATCAGCGACTCATGATCGAACGACGTTGTGAAAAACCCACCGTCGGTCTCATCCCAGAAGAGCTCGATCATCTGCAAACCCAGTTCCATCGATGCGTTAAGCCATCGAGTTTCCAGCGTTGCTTCCCACAAGCAGAAAAGGCCTTCGGCCAGATATGCATAGTCCTCGAGCATCCCGTTCACTTTCGCCTGCCCGTCTTTGAAGCTGTGGGCAAGGCGCTTACCTGATCGAGCATTGGAGAGCACCGTTGTAGCGATCTGCTCGGCGGTGCCTATGAAGTTTTCGTTGTCGAAGGCCGCTCCGGCTTCGGCGAAAGCGCTGATGGCTAGGCCATTCCACGACGTTAGGATCTTCTCGTCACGGAACGGGCGGATGCGTTTAGACCGCACCCCGAGCAATCGCCCCTTCGTGGCGGCATCTGGCTCGCCGCCTCGCGCGGTCAATATGTTGGTTCCCTCGAAGTTCCCGTGCGGGCTCGCCCCCAGAAGATCTATGGCCTCGGGCGCATGCAGCTTCAGCTCTTCGAGGTCCCATAGGTAGAACTTCCCCTCTTCGCCTTCGGAATCGGCATCTTCGCTAGAGAAGCATCCCTCCTTCCCGCTGAGATCGCGGATGATGTAGTTGAGTGTCTCTTCGGCGATGCGTTTATAGCTCTGGTCTTTCGTGAGCTGCCAGGCTTGTGTGTAGACGCGAGCGAGTAGGGCGTTGTCGTAGAGCATCTTCTCGAAATGCGGGATCAACCACGTTGGATCCACCGAGTACCTTGCAAAACCTCCACCGATCTGATCGTAGATGCCTCCCGCTGCCATCGAGTCGAGCGTGACTTTCAACATCTCGCGCGACCGGCCGAGGTCGCGTGCTGCCATCCTTGTTACGAACTGCAGAAGCGGGGCCTGCGGAAATTTGGGTGCCGTACCGAAACCGCCGTGGGTGGGATCGAAGGAATCGGCGATATGGCTGGTCGCATGACTGAGCAAAGAGTTCGTCAAAGGCTCCGACGAGGCGACGACTTTGCTCAAGGATTCGATGCGCTCAACCAGTGATTGTCCTTGGGCAAGTAACTCATCGCGCCCCCCATGCCATGCCTCGGCGATAGCGCGAAGCACTTTGATGAATGCAGGCAGACCGTGGTTGTCGTCCGGTGGGAAATAAGTTCCGCCGTAGAAAGGATGGCCCACTGGTGTGAGGAACATAGTCATCGGCCACCCACCATGGCCGGTCATCGCTTGGACTGCATCCATGTAGATGGCATCGATGTCGGGTCGCTCCTCCCTGTCGACCTTGATGCAAACGAAGTTCTCGTTCATCACTGAGGCGACGATGGGATCTTCGAATGATTCTTTCTCCATGACATGGCACCAGTGGCATGCCGCGTAGCCGATGGAGAGCAGGATGGGGACATCGCGCTTTCTGGCTTCTTGCAAGGCCAAGTCATCCCATGGCTGCCATGCCACAGGGTTGTGAGCGTGTTGCAGGAGATACGGGCTCGTTTCTGCTGCGAGGCGGTTCTGCTGAGTCAAGCTACCTTCGCCGCGATCTTCTTTTCGATCCACGAAAGCGTTTCGGCGGCCACCTTCTCCCAGCCTTCTTCGGAGAAGGTGTGATGCGACATCTCGGGATATTCAGCAACCTCAGCATCGTAGAGTGCCGCGGTCTTGCGGTGGGCTTTCAAAGGGATGATCGCGTCTTTATGACCGATGACAACGTACATAGGAACCTTCACCTTTTGGGGGTCGACTTTCACTTTCCCCATCGACATCTCCATGAGAGCCCTGCCTGATTCGTGACAGATCCGTTGGTAGAACTGCGTAGCCTCGGGTTCGTCGACGTTGTTCAAGATCAATGCTTTGTAGTCGGCGATGTTGGGTTTGTTCGGCTTCTTACCGATCAGGTCACCGAAGTACTTGAACTGCGAACGAAGCAGCTTCGGACTTGCCGGGACCATGAAAGCAGGTGCCGAGTTCATCAAGACACAGGCTTTGATCTCGGGCATGGCCTCGGCAACCTTCTGTGCGAGCAGCCCGCCCATCGACTCGCCGATGATCGCATCGGGTTGTACAGAGCGTGCCACGGCAAGTGCGTCTTCCAGGAAATCGAACATCGAAACGCGCCCTAGGTCTGCGACCGGTTTGGAGCCGTAATGACCTCGCCATGTTGGCACATAGCACGCGTAGCCCTGGTCGGCGAACCAAGGAGCGAAGCCTTCCCAGATCCATCCGCCAACCCAGGCGCCGTGCAGGAACATCAATGTGCCTTTTGGCGAACCCGTTTCTGGCTCGAAAAGATCAACTGTCAGCTCAGCGATGGTGGTTTCTGATCTGTTTGCCATGTTCGGCTCCGGTTCTCGAGGATGAAGATAGAAATAGAATCCTCGCATGTCTATCAAGATCGGGTTGTCGGCCAACCCAATCCCACCTCTGGAGCTAACTATCGGAACCGCCGTCAACAACGAGGCTGACGGATACGACTCACTTTGGTACCCCGACCACCTGATGGGGTGGTTCCCGAAGGCACTTTGGACCCGGGAGAATTCCTCGATCGTTGATCTATTGCCAAGCCCCCATATCTATCTCGACCCTATGGTCGTGATCGGAATATTGGGTCAGGTGACCAAGCGCGTGAAACTGGCGACAGGCGTGACCGACCCGATCCGTAGACCCCCCGGCGAACTCGCCAGGACATTCCTCACGCTGTCGCATGCCACCCAGGGAAGAGCGATCCTTGGCATAGGCGCGGGAGAGCGTGAGAACACTGAAGCCTACGGACTGGACTTCACCAGGCAAGTCTCGAAGTTGGAAGAGGCGCTCGAGATCATCGCGCGGCTGTGGGCTGCAGACGGGCCTATCGATTTCGACGGACGGTTCTGGAAACTGCGAAGAGCAGTGATCGACCTGCAACCGTTCGAAGGGGTGTTCCCAGAGATCTGGATCGGCGCACACGGCCCAAGGATGTTGAACATCGTCGGCAGATATGCAGACGGCTGGTATCCCTCTTACCCGATGTCGCCGCAAGAATACGCATCGAAACTCGATGTGATCAGAAAGGCAGCTTCAGAAGCGGGACGCGACCCAAGCGCGATCCAGGCTGGATATCAGATGTATTGTGTTGTCGCCGACGATCACGAGACCACTCATCGGATCTTGTCCTCGCCTCTGGCCGCGGCGATGACGTTGGTTGCCCCCAGTTCGCAATGGGAGAAGGCTGGTCTCAAGCACCCGATGGGTTCCAACTTCGAAGGGCTTCGCGACTACGTGCCAGAGTGGTATTCGAAGGAGGAACTCGAGGCTGCCGTCGCCTCTTTCGACATTGCGATACTGCACGACACCGTGGTACATGGGACGACCGAAGAGGTCGTATCGCAGATCGAACCTTTCATCGAAGCTGGGTTGCAGCATGCTGTTTTCGCGAACCTGGCCCCTATCGCCGGTTTCGAATTTGTCCCCGCCGCGCAGATGGGCATGAAGAAGGTCGCCGACATCCTGAGGGCGTAGAGGGCTAGCTGCGGCCGATCGAGAGGAGTCGCTCCAACGGCTCCTTGGTCGATTCGGGCCAGATCGGCGAAACCGCGAAGTGCCGAGCACCAGCGTCTTCGAACTCAGCGAATCTCTCGCGACAATGTTCGACATCGCCCAAGATCGCGTAACGGCTCAGTTTGTCGAAAGGCAGGTTGTAGAAGCCCCCCAAGATGTTCTGGGCGATGCGCCTCGCCTCCTCGTTGCTGTCGGCGATGCATGTCCATACGTACAGCGATGGCAAGAGCGCTGCCGGGTCACGGCCCCCTTCTTCGGCGTAGGCGCGGCACTTCGCCAGCATCGAGGCGAACCTTTCAGGAGTAAGAAAGAGTCCCATCCATCCGTCCGCGCGCTTTGCGGCGCGTTTAAGCGATGCGTCCGATCGCCCGCCGATCCATATGGGTGGTTGCATGGATGGTTTGGGATAAAGGTCAACGCCTTCTTGCCCGGGCCCCCACATGTCCTTGAATGAGTCGATCATCTGGTCGGTTCGTCTGCCACGGGTCCTTCTATCCGATGCGGTCGCGTCCCACTCGGCAGGGAACTCGCCCCCAACGCCGATGCCAACAGTGAGCCGTCCACCACTCAGACGCTCGATGGTCGCAAGGGCCTTAGCGGTGGCCACCGGCTCGCGCATCGCCAGTTGAAGAACTGCGGTTCCGATCCGGGTTGTAGTTGTTCGAGCGGCAAGGGTTGCCAGGAGCGTCAGTGCTTCGTGCATCGGGTGCCACCAAAGCAGATGGTCAGATACCCAAAGATGGTTCAGGTTGCCGAGTTCAGCGGTCCTGGCGATGTCGTCGATCGTGTGCATCGAAGGCACATCCGTCCCCGAGGACGAGGGGACCACGTAACCCAAACTGGCCTGCATACCCCGATGCTATAGGTCTCCTATACAATCGAACCGCTCGTCGATCCAAGGGAGGCTCGAGTGGCGGTCGTCAAGACCATCGACCTTGTAGGTGTTTCAACTGAGAGTTGGCACAAGGCTGCACAAGAAGCGCTGGCCGAAGCTGCGAAGTCGCTTCGAGGGATCGAAGCTATGGAGATCCTCGAAACTTCTTGCAACGTCGAGAACAGCCAGATCAAGGAATACCTGACACACGTCAGGATCAAGTTTCGTATCGAACGGGTTAGCTAACTGAAAGATAGATGAGATGCCCGGCATAGCACTCGTCGGGACTCAGTGGGGTGACGAAGGCAAAGGAAAAGTCACCCACCTGATGGCCGACGAAATGGACATGGTGGTTCGGTATTCCGGCGGGAACAATGCCGGTCACACAGTCATAGTCGGTAACGAGACATTCAAACTGCACCTGCTTCCCGCGGGGATCTTGTATGAACACATAGTCCCGGTCATCGGGCCCGGGGTCGTTGTCGATCCCTCGGTTCTGCTCGATGAGATCGATTCCCTACAGGCGCGGGGGATCTCTGCGGACAGGTTGATCATCTCCGGCAATGCCCATCTGATCATGCCTTATCACCGCGAACTCGATCACCTGACCGAGCGTCGCTTGGGCAAGATGAAACTCGGAACGACCAAGCGCGGCATCGGTCCTGCCTACGCAGATAAAGCGTCGCGCATCGGCATCCGCGTGCAGGACCTACTCGACCCGAAGATCTTCGCTGCTAAGTTGGAGACCAATCTTCGAGAAAAGAACCTGCTGCTTACAAAGATCTATGGCCGTTTGCCCATGAAGATGGACGCCATATTGGAGGAGTATCTTGGCTTCGCAGACCGGCTTGAAACGCATATCGCCGATACGGTCGAAGCGGTCCACATCGCCCTCGATTCGAATAAGAACGTTCTGTTCGAGGGCGCGCAAGGGACCCTGCTCGATCTCGATCACGGGACGTATCCATTCGTCACTTCATCGAATCCGATCTCGGGCGGCGTGTGCGCCGGTGCGGGCGTAGGGCCCAGGTCGATCGAAAGGATCATCGGTGTCTCGAAGGCTTACATCACACGGGTCGGAGAAGGACCTTTCCCGAGCGAGGACCTCGGCCCCGATGGGCTGGAGATGATCACTCGCGGGAAAGAATTCGGCACAACAACTGGAAGACAGAGGCGCTGCGGTTGGTTCGATGCGGTCGTCGGTCGCTACGCGTCGCGTCTGAACTCATTGACCGAGATCTTCTTGACGAAGCTCGATGTGCTTTCTGCGTTCGAGTCGATCAAGGTTTGCATCGGGTACCAATACGAAGGTCAGAAGTACGACACTTTTCCTCCTCACCAAACGATCTTCCACAAGGCAGAGCCGATCTACGAAGAGCTTGCTGGTTGGCAGCAAGACATAAGCGCGGCGCGAAGGTGGGAAGACCTACCCGTCGAGGCGCAGAACTACGTTGTCCGATTGGAAGCACTGGTCGAGGTCCCCATAACGCAGATATCGGTTGGCGCTGAAGCCACCGAAACGGTGACGCGCCGCTAGTGCGGGCGCTCATCGTCGGAGGCGGGGCCAGAGAGCACTGCATAGCCTGGAGCCTGGCACGGGGGAGATGGGCGGATTCGGTCATCGCCGCACCTGGCAACCCTGGGATCGGTCAACTGTGCGAATGCTTCGATGTGCCGGCGCACGACATCGAAGGATTGATCGAACTGACTAAGAAGACCCGGCCCGACCTAGTGGTCATTGGCCCAGAGATCCCCCTGGTCGCAGGTCTGGCAGATGCTCTCGCTGAGATCGGAGTTTCGGTATTCGGGCCCCGAAAGGCGGCGGCCATGCTCGAAGGCAGCAAGGACTTCGCGAAAACTGTCATGGCTTCGCGGTCCGTCCCAACGGCCGATCATGGATCCTTCGACGACGTCGATGAGGCCCTCGCTTACTTGAAACGCGTCGAAGGCCAGGTCGTGGTGAAGGCAGACGGATTGGCGGCAGGTAAGGGAGTTGTAGTTTGTGACTCTAAGAGCGATGCTCGCGATGCGGTTATCGATGCCATGACCTCGCACCGCTTCGGAGATGCTGGAAGAACCGTTCTGATCGAGCAGAGGTTGTTCGGCGAAGAGCTGTCGGTACTTGCGTTCTGCGATGGGAGTTCGTTCGCCCTAATGCCGCCAGCCCAAGATTACAAACAAGCCTACGACTACGACCAGGGACCAAATACCGGAGGTATGGGTGCGTTTTCTCCGGTTCCTTCTTACACAGAACAGATCGCGTCGCAGGTGGCCTCTTCGATCATCGAGCCGGTTCTCGACGTTCTCGTTGACTACGGTGGTTATGTCGGAGTCCTGTACGCCGGTTTGATGCTCACCGATCAGGGGCCGAAAGTGATCGAGTTCAATTGTCGCTTCGGGGACCCCGAAACCCAGGCATTGCTGCCAAGGCTCGACTCCGACCTTGGCGAGATCATGGCCGCCTGCACACAGGGTTCGCTCGCGGGGACCAAGATCGACTGGTCGATGGATGCGTGTTTGACCGTGGTTGCGGCATCTCGTGGATACCCTGAGACAGAAAGGATCGTCTCGGGATTCGATATAACTGGGGTGAACGAGGCTGAAAACGTGGCGGGGATGCCGGTCTTCCATGCCGCAACCCAGATGAACGCTGGCAGGTTGACGACGGCGGGGGGCCGTGTTCTCAGCGTCTGTGCGAAGGCCGAAACGGTAACGTTGGCGAGACAAAATGCTTACGAGGCCATATCGCATATCAAGTTCGAAGGTATGCGTTACCGCTCCGATATCGGCGCGGAGGTAAGAGGCAGATCGCCTGAGGAAACGATGGAGGAAAACGATGAATGATGTTTTCGGCAGCGATGCCGTTGTAGGGATCGTCATGGGAAGCGCTTCGGATCAGCCAAAGATGCAAGCGGCCGAAGTGATGCTTGAAAGGTTCGGTGTTCCTTTCGAGTCGAACGTGATCAGCGCGCATCGCAACCCCGAGCAAGCCCACGAGTACGCGAGGCTGGCCGAAGACCGTGGTTTGAAAGTGATAATCGCCGGTGCGGGCAGGGCTGCGCATCTGGCCGGAGTTATGGCAGCCAATACGGTTCTGCCCGTGATCGGGGTCCCCATCCTGACCGACCACCTCGGTGGAGCAGATTCGCTGTACTCGACCGTGCAGATGCCGCCCGGTGTCCCGGTTGCCACGGTTGCGCTGAACGGTGCTGCCAACGCAGGGATCTTGGCGGTGCAGATATTGGCCTCTGCGCACCCCGAGTTGCGCGAGCGGTTGGTCTCTTTCAAGAAGGAACTGAGTCAAGGGTTGAAGGTTTGATCGATAGATACACGCGGCCCGAGATGGCCGCGATATGGAGTGAACAAAGTAAGTTCGCACATTGGCTCAACATCGAGATACTCGCGACCGAAGCCAGGGCCGATGCCGGAGATGTTCCTCGATCAGACCTGGACGAGATCAAGGCGAAAGCCAGTTTCGACCCGGAGCGCATCGCCGATCTCGAGAAGAAAACGCGCCACGATGTTGCTGCATTCCTCGACGACGTTGCATCGTCGGTCGGCCCTGCCGCCCGCCATCTGCACTACGGCATGACGTCTTCAGACGTTCTCGATACTGCTCTTGCTCTGCAGATCAAAGACGCTGGCGGTCTGCTTGCTAAGCAGTTGGATCTCTTGATAGCGATCGTCATCAGAGTGGCTCGGGAGCATGGTGAGACTGCCATGGTTGCGCGCACGCACGGTATCCATGCCGAACCAACCACGTTCGGCCTGAAAGTTGCCGGGTGGGCTTTCGAGCTGCACCGCGGCCTGCAGCGCTTGATCAGCGCAACGCGCGAGGCCGCCGTTGGCAAGTTGTCGGGTGTCGTCGGGACGTACTCACAACTGCCACCCCAGATCGAAGAACATGTTTGCAGGCGCCTCGGCATATCGGCTGATCCTTCGTCGACGCAGGTCGTTGCCAGAGATCGTCATGCGGGATTCGTTTCGTCGCTGGGCATAGTGGCAGGGACCCTCGAGAGGATCGCAACCGAGATCCGTCACCTGGCCCGCACTGAAGTTCGCGAGGTCGAAGAGCCGTTCGTAGAGGGTGAGCAGAAGGGTTCGTCGGCCATGCCCCACAAACGCAACCCCTGGCGCAGCGAGAGACTGACTGGTCTATCGCGCATCGTAAGGTCGGCTGTTGTCCCATCGATCGAGAACATCGCCCTATGGCATGAAAGGGACATATCTCACTCTTCGGTTGAACGGGTCCTGCTGCCCGATGCATGCATGGTGCTCGACTTCATGATCGCCGAAGCGAGCGATCTGATCGACGGATTGGTGGTGTATCCGGAGCGGATGAAAGCCAATCTCGAAGCAAGCTTCGGGCTTGCATACTCGCAGAGCGTCCTTCTGGCCATGATCGATGCTGGCCTCACTCGCGATGAGGCCTATCGCATAGTCCAGGAAAACTCCATGCGGGCATGGAGCACGGGAACTCACCTCAGAGAACTGCTAACAACCGACGAAAGGGTGGTGGCCAGGATGAAGGATGCGGATATCGAGCAGTGCTTCGACGAATCGCGGTATCTTGTGCATGTAAAGAAGGTAATCAGCAGGCTAGACCAGCTGGAGCAGCAGTAGTGTCCTCGACCCAAAACGCCGTGATCGAAATCGACCTTCCTCTGACGCGCCTCGCATCGGGCAAGGTGAGGGAGATATTCGACATGGGCGACCGCCTGCTGTTCATCGCGACCGACAGGATCTCCGCCTACGACGTGATCATGCCTCAGGGCATACCCAACAAGGGCAAACTCCTGACCGGGATGAGTACCTTCTGGTTCGATCTTTTGTCCAAGATCTGTCCCAACCACACAACCCCCGAGACCGCACTGCCCGACGCGCTGGCCGACTCGTCAGATCTATTGCGGGGCAGGAGCCTCGTGGTCGAGAAACTCGAGATGATGCCTGTCGAGTTCGTGATCAGGGGATACCTGGTCGGTTCGGGCTGGAAGGACTACCAAAGGACCGGTGCGGTCTGCGGGATCGCCTTACCGGCGGGATTGGTTGAAGCGCAGAAGCTTCCCGAGCCGATCTTCACCCCCGCCACCAAAGCAACGACAGGTCACGACGAGAACATCTCCGAGGATGAAGCAGCAGACATCCTTGGGGCTGATCACTTGAAGGTGGCCAAACAATATGCCATCGATCTTTATCTCGAGGCCTCTAAGCACGCCGCCACCAAAGGCATCATCCTGGCGGATACCAAGTTCGAGTTCGGGATCAAAGATGGCGACGTGGTACTGGCCGACGAAGTCCTGACCCCGGATTCATCGCGATTTTGGCCAGCCGAAAGCTGGGCCCCCGGTTCCAATCCGCCTTCTTTTGACAAGCAGTACCTGCGTGACTGGTTAGACCAGATAGGTTGGGACCGCCAGCCCCCGCCTCCCGACCTGCCTTCAGACGTGATCGATTTCACCGCCCGAAAATACGCCGAAGCCTATGAGGCGATCACCGGAGTTTCGTTCGACGAGTACTTGGCAAGTACATGACATTCGAGGTCGCCGTCGACATCATGCCTCGACAGGAGATCTCTGACCCGCAGGGCCAAACGATCGAAAGAGCGTTGCCTCGTATCGGGTTCCCCGAGGTCTCCGGGGTAAGGGTCGGCAAACGAATCACTTTGAGCATAGAGGCGATAGACGAAAGAAGGGCGATCGAGATAGTCGAGGGGGCCTGCCGCAAGTTCCTGACCAATCCAGCTATCGAAGAATTTTCCGTTTCGGTCTCGCCGGGTGTGAGTAACTGATGCCGGCCAAGGTCGGAGTGATCGTTTTCCCAGGTTCCAATTGCGAGCAAGATGCAGTAAGGGCCATCAGCTATATGGGCGGATCGGCGGAGTACGTGTTCCACGATCGCACCGACGTCGGCGGTTTCGATGCCATATTGCTCCCTGGGGGTTTCGCTTATGGCGACTACTTAAGGACTGGCGCGATAGCAGCCTTCAGTCCCGTGATGGATGCGGTACGAGCATTCGCAAACGCCGGGGGCCCGGTGATCGGCATATGCAATGGTTTCCAGATCCTTTGTGAGTCGGGGCTATTGCCGGGGGTACTCCGCCGCAACGCAGGTTTGAAGTTCAAGTGCACTGCAGTGCATGTTCGGGTAGAAACCACTGATTGCGATTTCACATCTTCGGCGAAACTCGGCCAGGTACTCGAGATCCCCATCAACCATTTCGAAGGCAACTACTACTGTTCGCAAGATGTTCTGCGCAGGCTGAAGACGGAAGATCGAGTTGCACTGCGTTACTCATCGCCAACCGGCGAAGTCGATGAGGCGTACAACCCAAACGGTGCGCTCGATTCGATCGCGGGTGTCCTTTCGGCCGGACGCAACGTGCTTGGACTCATGCCCCACCCCGAAAGGGCGGTCGATCCTGCTGTTGGAGGGATCGATGGGTCGGTGATCCTAGGCTCGCTCCTAGAGTCTTCGATGCAAACCGTATCGACTGGAGTTGTGGGTTGAAGCAGGGGGCCGCCCTGCCAGAGGCGCTTCACAGGCAGCTGGGCCTCACTGACGATGAATACGACCGCATCGTAGAGATCCTGGGAAGAGACCCGAATCACCCCGAACTCGCGATGTATTCGGTCATGTGGTCCGAGCACTGTTCCTATAAGTCGAGCCGGGTGCATCTGCGCAGGCTGCCGACCGAAGGCAAGGCCGTGATGATCGGCCCCGGCGAAGGGGCTGGTGTCGTAAGGGTCGGAGACTACGCGGTCGCACTTCGGCTGGAGTCTCACAACCATCCTTCTTTCGTTGAGCCATTTCAGGGTGCGGCCACCGGCATCGGCGGCATCGTGCGCGACGTGCTCTCGATGGGAGCACGTCCTATCGCTTTGCTGGACCCGCTTCGTTTCGGCCCCCCACCGGGGGCCGAAACGAAGCAGACCCAGGCCGACGAGACCGCCGAACGCAATCGCTTCCTTGTTGAGGGCGTCGTGTCTGGGATCTCGTCATACGGCAATTGCATCGGTGTGCCAACTGTTGGTGGCGAGATCAAGTTCGATAACTGCTACTCGGGCAACCCTTTGGTCAACGTCATGTGTATCGGCGTTGCGGCTCACGATGGCATCGTCCTAGCGCGCGCAGAGGGGGTGGGGAACAAAGTGCTTCTGCTTGGCTCTTCGACAGGGCGCGATGGCATCGGCGGTGTTTCGGTATTGGCATCGGCGACCTTCGACGAGACCGCCAGCGAAAAGAGGCCGAGCGTTCAGGTTGGCGATCCCTTCACCGAGAAACTTCTGATCGAGGCCTGTCTGCAGTTGATCGATGATGGTCTCGTCGTTGGCATCCAGGACCTCGGTGGTGCGGGGCTTTGCTGCGCAACTTCTGAGACCGCCGCCAAAGCTGGCACCGGTATGAAGATCGATCTATCCAAGGTCCCTCTTCGTGAGCCTTCGATGGAGCCATTCGAGATACTCACGTCCGAATCGCAAGAGCGCATGCTTGTGATCGTCACGCCGAGCAACCAAGCCGCTGCGCTGGCAGTTTGTGAACGTTGGGGCCTCGCCGCATCGGTGATCGGAGAAGTAACAGCAACGGGTTCGCTCGAGGTCTTGCACAACGGCGATCTGGTGGCAGATGTTCCAGCCGCCTCCCTTGGCGATGGTCCTGTCTATGAACGACCGATGTCGTCGGTGTTGGCCTCTTTCGGAGATGAACCGATGATCGATCCCGCTGAAGACCTATCTCATGCGATGTTGACGCTACTTGCATCGGCCGATGTCGCATCGAAGAGTTGGGCCTGGGAGCAATACGACCATCAGGTCCTGCTCGGCACGATCGTTAAGCCAGGGCGTGATGCAGCCGTTATAAGACTCTCCCCCGATGGACCCCGTATCGCCGTCACCACAGACGGCATCGGCCACTACTGCCAGGTGCAACCGCGCGAAGGGGCGGCTCACACGGTGGCCGAGTCGTATAGGAATCTGTCGGCCATGGGGGCCGAGCCGATAGCGATCACCAACTGCATGAACTTCGGCAGCCCAGAACGGCCCGAGGTGATGTGGCAGTTCAGCGAGGTCATCGACGGCATGAGCGAGGCATGCCAAGCCCTTGGGACTCCGGTCACAGGTGGCAACGTTTCGTTCTACAACGAGACCATGGGCGAGTCCATCTTCCCAACACCGGTCGTCGGGATGTTGGGCGTGTTGTCGCAGGGGATCGACCCCCCTCGGCTTGGGTTCGCGGCAGCCGGGGACGTTGTGGCGGTGATCGGCGAAACGATCCCAGGCCTGGGGGCGAGTGCTTACCATCGAACGATCCACGGTCGCTTGACCGGCCCCCTGCCAGTGCTCGACCTAGCGGCCGAAAGAGCCAACGGCACTTTCGTCAGGAAGATGATCGCCAAGGGCGCCTTCAGAAGTTGTCACGATTGTTCGGAAGGAGGCTTGGCTGTGGCTTTGCTTGAAGCTTGCCTCGACCAAGGCGTCGGCGCGCAATTGACTCCCCATGCAGCGCTTGCCATCCATGAGTGGCTATTCAGTGAAAGTCCCGGCAGGTACCTGATAAGCCTGGATGACCATGACTTGGGTCAAGTCCAGGAGGCTGCCAGGTCCGAGGGGGTCTTTTTCGAAGTGATCGGCACAACGGGCGACGGCGGCCTTCAGATCGCAACCACGCCGAACGTCCGTATCGATATCGGATCGATGAGGCGAGCCTGGGGTGGATCGTTCGCTTCGTACATGGGTTATGAGGCCCAGGGTGGGCTAATCTAGTCGTGGACATGAGTGCCGGGATGGACAAACCAAAAGAAGCTTGCGGTGTTGTTGGCATCTACGCGCCCGGGCAAGAAGTGGCAAAGCTCACTTACTACGCGCTCTGGGCTTTGCAGCATCGTGGCCAGGAATCCGCAGGGATAACAGTTTCGAGCGGCGACATGATGGTCACCGTCAAGGAGATGGGGCTGGTTGCCCAAGTCTTCGATGAGAACACGCTTAGCTCTTTGAGTGGGAGTCTTGCGATAGGTCACGTTCGCTATTCGACCACCGGATCCAGCCGATGGGAGAACTCCCAGCCCATCCACCGAGATGGCGAAAACATCTCGATCGCCCTTGGCCACAATGGGAACCTCGTCAACACGCTCGAGTTGCTCGATGATCTTCGCTCCAAGGCTCGCCTCAGTACGACTTCGTCAACCGACTCAGACCTCATCGCCGAGATGATCGTTCGCGATCCCTCACGTGATGCCCAAGTAGCGATCTTGAATGCGCTTCCAAGACTCAGAGGTGCGTTCACCTTGGTGCTGATGGACGAACACCGTGTCTTCGGTGCGCGTGACCCGCATGGTCTTCGGCCCTTGGTTCTGGGCACACTGGCGTCGGGCGGCTTCGTCCTAGCCTCCGAGACATGTGCGCTCGATACCATCGGGGCGACTTTCGTCCGTGAGATAGAGCCCGGAGAATTGGTAACCATCGATGCGCAGGGTGTTCACTCAACTCGCTACGCCCCCGCGACACCGGCGCTCTGCATCTTCGAATATGTTTACTTCGCACGACCCGACTCGTCGCTTTACGGCAAGAGCGTGCAGGCCACGCGCTACCGCATGGGGATGCGACTCGCCGAAGAAGCACCTGCCGAAGCTGACCTTGTCATGCCGGTTCCTGATAGCGGACGAGGAGCAGCTGCTGGGTTCGCTGCACAGTCGGGATTGCCTTACGGCGATGGTCTGGTCAAGAACGGTTACGTTGGGCGAACGTTCATCCAACCGACTCAATCGATAAGACAGCAAGGCATCAGGACCAAACTGAACCCCATGACCGAAATGGTTGCGGGCAAGCGGCTTGTGGTTGTGGACGACTCGATCGTTCGAGGCAACACGACGCGACAGATAGTGAAGATGCTCAGGGACTCTGGAGCCAAAGAAGTGCATATGCGCATCTCATCGCCGCCGATCAAATGGCCATGTTTCTACGGGATCGATACCGCAGATCGGGACGAGTTGATAGCCTCGGAGAAGTCGGTTGAGGAGATCCGTGAGCACATAGGGGCCGATTCTCTTGCGTATCTCTCGATGGAGGGTCTCGTAGAATCAACCCAGGTTTCACCAGACATGTTCTGTACGGCCTGCTTCTCGAATGAGTACCCCATCCCGGTGCCCATCGAGTTGAGAGTCACGAAAAACATGCTCGAAGAGAAGATTTGAACATCAAGCGTGTCAAGGGCGATTCAACTGCCCCGCAAAAGGTTACATACGCCGATGCCGGCGTAGATATCCATGCTGGACGCAGAGCGGTCGATCTGATCAAGGGCCAAGTTCGCTCGACCTTCCGCCCCGAGGTCATCGGTGACATCGGCGGGTTCGGCGGTGCATTCGCTTTCGACAAGTCCAGGTTCAACGATCCTTTGTTAGTTTCGGGGACCGACGGCGTTGGCACCAAGATCATGATCGCCGACATGATGAAGCGATACGACACCATCGGCATCGATCTTGTAGCCATGTCGGTCAATGACGTCTTATCGCATGGGGCTGAGCCGTTGTTCTTCCTCGATTACATCGTCACCGATAAGGTCGATCCCAAACTCATCGAGCAGGTGATGATTGGGATCGCCGAGGGTTGTCGCGATGCTGGTTGTGCATTGATAGGCGGTGAGATCGCGGAACATCCCGGGCACATGAAAGAGGGCACCTTTGATCTTGCAGGGTTCTGTGTCGGGGCCGTTGATCGTTCCCGCCTGGTAACGGGTCAGCACGTGCGCGAAGGCGATGTCATCGTTGGCATAGCGTCATCTGGCATGCATTCGAATGGGTTTTCCCTTGCTCGCAAGATCCTGTTAGAGGAGATGGGCCTGAGGCTGGATGATCGGCCCATCCAACTTTCGACCACGCTTGGCGAAGAACTGTTAAAACCAACACTCATCTACTCATCATTGGTTCGTGCCCTGACCGAGATATTGCAACCGAACGCGATCGCTCACATCACAGGTGGAGGCCTTCCTGAAAACGTGAGCAGGCTTATGCCGGCCGGCCTAAAGGCAACGATCCGCGCGGATTGGGAAGTGCCCCGGATCTTCGAACTGATCATGTCTCTCGGGCAGGTGGACAGAAGCGAGATGTTCGCAACGTTCAACATGGGGATCGGGCTGGTCGTCATTGTCCCAGACGATCGAGCCAACCTGGCGCTTGATGTGATCAGATCGAATGGCCACGGGGCCTATGAGATCGGTCAGATCTCAGCTGCCGGAGGCAAGGAGCCGGCGGTCCAACTCGCTTGAGTCAGAACGCGGCAAGCGAGGGAATCTCATCTGTCGCCAAACAGGCACGAGTCGTAGGTCTACGTCACTTCAAGACTCCGACGCTAGAGGCCGTCGAGAAACGTCGTTGGCAGTTATTCGGGTTTTCTTCCTTCGGCATCCTCGCCCTTACAGGTGTCGTCGTTTTCCTATCGGTCGATCCCACGATCGGTCAACAACTCACCTTCGTTCCTATATGGATCCTTCGCGTGCTGTTCGTAGGCCTGGCCGCCGGGTTGGGCCTTTACCTGGTCGACAAAGAAGCTCGCCTTCGCAAACTCACCCGCGCACTGGTTGACGAAAGGGTCCTTTCCGCTGCGCTCTCCAACCGTTTGAAAGAAGTGACTTTGCTCTCTGAGGTCGGAAAGACCATCAACCAGTTGCTAGATCTCGATGACGTATTGGGGATGATCCTTAATTCAGCCGTCGACCTACTCGAAGCCGATGAGGGTTCGATCATGCTGATGAAACCCGACCTGTCGGAACTGGTGGTTGCGCAATCGGTAAGCAGGCGTCCCGAGTTGGTGGACGGGGCAACGGTGAAGATCGGAGACGGCGTTGCGGGATGGGTTGCCAAGAACCGAGAGCCTCTCTTGATCTCGGGCAGGGCTAATCGTGACTTCTTCCCCACACTTGCCCAACGAGACCGCCCTGTTTCATCGGCGTTGTCCGTTCCGCTCATAGGGGGCGATGAACTCTACGGTGTGCTGAATATCAATGACTCCGACGGGTCGCGTGACTTCTCTGAGTACGATCTGCGAGCGCTTGGCCTGTTCGCGGAACATGCCGCCATAGCCATCCGCAATGCGCGCACGTTCGAGGCGGAAAAGGCGATGATAGGCAAACTCGAAGAGGTCGATAAGATGAAGACCGAGTTCTTGGCCACCGTTTCGCATGAATTGCGTTCGCCGCTTACGTCCATAATCGGGTGTGCGAAGACCATCAGGCGGCGCCCTGATCTGGCAGACAAAGATCGCGAGGAGTTCCTTGTGATGATCGAACGCCAAGGAGAGCGTCTGCTGAAGATGGTCGAGGAGATCTTGTCGGCATCGCGCATCGAATCGGGTCAAAGTGTTTCGCGAAGGGAACGGATCGACCTGGTTGAACTGGGACGAACGGTGTTGAAAGGGTTCATCGTCGCGTTCCCCGAAAGAGAGTTCCAACTCGAAGGAGCAAGCGCTGCAGAGCTCTATTCAGACCCGATGGCCGTTGAACAGGTGATAACCAATCTGGTCGACAATGCCGTGAAGTATTCGACCCCAGGGACCCCTGTTCACTTGCAGGTGTTCGATGCCGACGATCACGGAGGGTTCAGCGTTCGCGACGAGGGGCCAGGTATCGCGAGCGAAAAGCTCGGTTCGATCTTCGACCGTTTCCGTCAACTCGACCAATCAGACACGCGCGCGGCTGGGGGAGTTGGACTGGGACTGTACATCGTCCGCAAACTCATCGAGGAACGAGGTGGCAGTATCTCGGTAGAAAGCGAGCTTGGAGTGGGAACTTCATTCAGAGTCATCTTTCCTAAACGAAAGGCGTGATGTGGCGAAGGTCTTGATCGTCGACGACGAGCCCTCGATCCTTCAGATGCTACAGATGAACCTGCAGATCGAAGGTCACGTGACCTATCTCGCCTCAGATGGTGAAACAGCGCTCAAGCGGATCCAGGCAGAGGAACCTGATCTGGTGCTCTTGGACATCATGATGCCTGTGCTCGATGGTTGGGGGGTCCTTCAACAGCTGGCGGAGCTGAACCTTAAGAAGCGCCCTCGGATAATCGTTATGACTGCGAAAGCGGGCGGTCACGATCTGATGAGAGGGTTTCGATTGGGAGCGGACGAATACATTACCAAGCCCTTCGAGATCGATGGATTCGTCGAGATGGTAGGCATCACGCTGGCGCGTTCGGAGGAGGAAGTACTAAAACGGCGCCAAGAATTCATGGATGAAAGTTAGATGAGCACCGTTGAAACGCATCGTGAGGGCGATGTGATGTGGATAACGCTCAATCGCCCAGAGGTTTTCAACGCATTCGATGATGAGATGGGGGCCGGATTCCTTGCGGGCCTTCAAAGCGCTTCCGATCCCGATGTCAGATGCGTAGTGATCACGGGAGCAGGTAAAGCCTTCTGCGCGGGCGAAGATCTGAAGGCGCTGATGGAGTTTTATGAGGCCGGCAGAGCCCCCGACCTCGGCCAGATCCTGCGGACGAGGTACAACCCGATGATCATGGCGATCCGATCTTTGAAGAAGCCGGTAGTTGCAAGCGTTAATGGTGGGGCAGCGGGGGCCGGGGTCGCCCTTGCGCTCGCCTGTGATCACCGGATCATGGCTGAAGAAGCTTCCTTCAATCTAGCGTTCGCCAAGATCGGCCTTGTTCCTGATTCGGCTGCGATCTGGCTTCTTGACCGCTACATCGGCATAGGCAGAACCTTGGAGTGGGCCTTCGATTCAGGGCGGATGGACTCCGCCAAGGCATTGCAACTTGGTCTGGTTAACCAGATCGTCGCATCCTCGGAACTTGGTGCTGCCAGCGCCAAGGCAGCAGAGGCCTTCGCGAGCGGACCAACCTTGGCTTTCTCCCTGATCAAAGACCTCGCCTGGGGAGCATCCGCCTGCGACCTCGAGAGTCAATTGTCTGCTGAAGCCGAGGCTCAAGCCAAAGCTGGTTCATCTAAGGATCACCTCGAAGGAGTGAAGGCATTCCTTGGTAAGCGCCATGCCGACTTCAAGGGAGTTTGACCTCAGGTAATCTTCCAGCCAGATGGATGACTCAACGGAACCGATAAGACTGCTCAGCCCCAATGGTGAGCTCGACGCCAAGGCCGCCCAAGGCCTCGACCTCAAAGAAGAGGACCTGATCGAGCTGTACCGCTCGATGGTCCTTGCTCGTAGGGCAGACGCCGAGTCCACGGCCCTGCAGCGCCAAGGAGAGCTTGCCGTGTATCCGCCGATGCTTGGGCAAGAAGCCGCCCAGATCGGCAGTGCATTCGCGCTGCAACCTCAAGACTTCGTTTTCCCTTCATACCGAGAGCTGGGTGTCGCCATCTGCAGGGGGATCGACATCGTCGATTATCTGCATTTCTACAGAGGCACCTGGCATGGCGGGACCTACGATCCGATCGCCAGCCGGTTCGGGATGGTAGCGGTTCCCATCGCGAGTCAGATATTGCATGCGGTTGGTTACGCGCTCGGCGCAAAGTTAGACGCGGCTCCGGTTGTCGCCGCCGCGTATTTCGGTGACGGCGCAACTTCTCAGGGCGACTTTCACGAGGCCTGCAACTTCGCATCGGTTTTCCAGGCTCCCGTTGTTCTGTTCTGCCAGAACAACCGTTGGGCGATCTCGGTTCCCGTTGAGAGTCAAACCAACGCTCCCATCCATCAGAAAGCGTCTGGATATGGCATGCCGGGAGTGCTGGTAGATGGCAACGATGTTCTCGCCACCTACCTTGTAACCAAACGAGCTGTTGACAGAGCTCGGGCGGGGGAAGGACCGACCCTCATCGAAGCCGAAACGTATCGGATGGGTCCGCATTCGACGGCCGACGATGCTGCTCGCTATCAGCCAGCCGAGGAGATCGAAAGATGGAAGGCGCTCGATCCGATCCTGCGCTACAAGGCTTACCTCACCAACACCGGACTCCTCGATGAAGCCTTAACTCGCGAGATCGACGACGAAGCGAACGCTTTGGCGACCAAGATACGTTCGGGGATCGTGGGGGCCCCACCTCCGGACATACAGGACCTGTTCAAGTGGGTCTTCGCCGAGCCGACCCCGCATCTTCATCGACAGTCTGCCGAGATGCTGTCAGAGGCCCAGGTTACTGAGGCCCCTATTACTGGGGCCAATGATGCCTGAGACAACGATGGCCGAAGCACTCAACGCGGCGCTCCGTAAGAGCCTTGCCGATGACGACAAGGTTCTCGTTCTGGGCGAAGACATCGGCAAACTCGGGGGCGTTTTCCGCATCACCGACAAACTGCAAGATGAATTTGGGCCAGAGCGCGTATTTGATACGCCCCTTGCGGAGTCGGCGATCCTCGGAGTGTCGGTAGGACTTTCGCTTTACGGGTACAAACCGGTCTCGGAGATCCAATTCGACGGTTTCGTATATCCGTCGTTCAATCAGATCGTGTCGCATGTTGCGAAGTATCGTTATCGAAGCCGCGGTCGAGCGGCGATGTCTCTGGTCGTTCGCATCCCATTTGCAGGCGAGATAGGAGCGGCTGAGCATCACTCGGAATCGCCAGAAGCCTATTTCGCACACACCGCCGGGCTAAAAGTCGTTATCCCTTCCAACCCGGACGATGCATACGATCTATTGATCCAGTCGATCAACGATCCCGACCCTGTCATCTTCCTGGAGCCCAAGAGCAGATATTGGACCAAACAAGAAGCTGCGATCGGCCGATCGACATTGCCGCTCGGTAAGGCGCGGGTGGTACGTGAAGGCGATGCATGCACTCTGATCGCTTATGGGGCCATGGTTCAAAGGTGTTTACAGACCGCCGTCGCTGCGGCCGAGGATGGTGTGGAAGTCGAAGTCATCGATCTTCGTTCGCTCGTACCATTGGATATCGAAACAGTTGCGAGTTCGGTTACAAAGACCTCGAGGGCAATCGTCGTTCACGAAGCGCCTTTGACCGCTGGCTTCGGCGCCGAGGTGGTGGCCCAAGTGACCGAGAGGGCCTTCTTGAAGTTAGAGGCTCCTATCTTGCGGGTGACTGGATGGGATACCCCTTACCCCGCAGCCAAGGTCGAGAAGCACTATGTCCCGAGCGTCGACCGCATCCTTGGCGCGATCGACCGAGTACTTACCTTCTAGATGTCCAGTCGCGACTTTCGACTTCCCGACCTCGGAGAAGGACTCGAAGATGCCGAACTTGTCCGCTGGCTTGTAGCCGAAGGTGATGTGATTTCACTGAACCAACCGCTGGTAGAAGTAGACACAGCCAAGGCCATGGTCGAGATTCCCTCGCCGTTCGCGGGAACCGTTTCGAAACTTCACGCGGGCCAGGGTGACATCGTCAAGGTGGGGGCCGCCCTTGTCACCTTCGAGATCGAAGAGGACGAGTCGCCTTCTAAACGGACTGCGGTGTTGGTGGGTTACGGAGTCGAGGAGTCTGCCGTGAAACGTCGCCGGCGACTTACTTCCTCTAAGGTATCGGGCAGCGCAAGATCGACGGCTCCGGAGGCTTCGACAAGGAACCAGGCAGAAGCCCCGGGCAATGTGACAGTTTCCGCCGCACCTCCGGTCCGCAGGTTGGCTACCGAACTCGGTGTCGACCTTGCGACGCTAAAAGGGACAGGCCCGCAAGGCCGGATCACCCGAGAGGACGTTCAGGCCGCGGCAGGCTCGGAGCAGTCTTCGCCAACCATTGCCGCTGGTGATGAAGTTGTGCCACTCAAGGGTGCTCGTAGGTTGATAGCCCAGAAGATGGCGAGGTCGGTGCGGGAGATCCCTCATGTGACAACTTATCTAACCGTGGACGCGACAGCCTTGCTTGCGGTGAAAGATCAGATGGCGACCGCGTTCTCGGTCCGGGTAACGCCGCTTGCCGTTATAGCAAAGGCCTTCACGCAGATCTGTCAGAAACATCGCTTTCTCAACGCCTCTTTCAACGAAAAAGATTCACAGATCCACCTCAGATCCAGCGTGCATCTTGGTATCGCAACAGACACTGACCGCGGGTTGGTCGTCCCGGTTGTGCGCGATGCGCAATCGAAGTCGATCGCCGAGATAGCCGACGAGGTCCAACGTCTGTCGAAAGCGGTGCGAGCCAATCATGCCGAGCCCTCTCAACTTACTGGCAGCACGGTCACCATCTCGAATGTCGGATCGTTCGGCGCCGAATTTGGAACGCCGATCATCAATCACCCCGAAGCGAGCATCCTCGCGACCGGAGTCATCAAGGAGCAAGTCGTCGCTCGCAGCGGTGAGATGTTCATCGCGCCGATGATGATCTTGTCGTTGTCTTTCGATCATCGAATCATCGATGGAGCCGATGCAGGAAGAGCGATGAACGATCTCAAAGCTCTACTAGAGGATCAGCAAGCTCTTTCCGGCCTTTAGCCTCATCGCACGGAACGAGGCCCAACCTGTATGAGCTTTATCCGTGCAACGTTTCGTATGCGTTCTTCCGCAAGCCTGTTAGCGGCGGCGGCGGTTGTGACCTTCTCCAACTTTGCGATCTGGAACACCGATCGAAGGGTGTGGAATATGTTCTCTACTTGAGCGACCGCTCTGTCGACGTCGTACCCGCGCAATTCATCCGCGACATTGATCAGTCCCCCGGCGTTGATGATGAAGTCGGGGGCGTACAAGATGCCGGCGTCTTCTAGGAGTTTTCCGTGTTCTGGCGATAGCAGTTGGTTGTTCGCCGCCCCGGCCACGGCAGCGCAACGCAGGTCCGGTATCGTTTCGTCGTTCAGTACTCCACCCAACGCGCACGGAGCGAATATGTCGCACTCCTGAGCGTGCACGCTGGCCAGGTCAACGGTTTCAACTCCGAAGTCGTTGACAGCTCGGCCAAGATTGTCGACATCGATGTCTGCGATCACGACTTTTGCTCCGGCTTCGACCAGTCGGCCAACGAGACTATGGCCAACCTTTCCAACACCTTGGACCACGATGCGTTTTCCGGCTAGGTCTGCGGTGTTCCATAGTTCCATCGCGACCGCTCTTAGGCCTTGAAACACACCAAAAGCGGTTACGGGTGATGGGTCCCCCGACCCCCCAAAAACGGTAGACACACCAGTGACCCATTTGGTTTCACGCCTTACGATATCCATGTCTTCGCGCGCGGTTCCGACATCTTCCGCGGTTATGTATCTGCCGCCGAGGGCTTCGATATATCTTCCGTACGAGCGCAGCAACTCCTCCGACTTATCACGTCGCGGGTCGCCGATGATCACAGCTTTCCCGCCCCCAAGGTCGAGGCCTGCGGCAGCAGCCTTGTAGGTCATCCCCTTGGAAAGTCGCAATACGTCTGTTAATGCCGCCTCTTCCGATTCGAACGGATAAAATCGTGTGCCGCCAAGCGCTGGGCCGAGGGCCGTCGAATGTATCGCGATGATCGATCTCAGTCCCGATGATTTGTCCTGGTTGAAAACGATTTGCTCGTAATCTTCGCCAACGATCTGTTCAAAAACGCTCATGAAATGCATTTTAAGCCGAATGACGTAGGGTAAGTGAGCAGGAGTTTTGGAAATAATGTGGAACTCTTACAACTATGGTTCCCTCAAGCTATCTTCGGATCTACCAGCCCCTAGCATCCTTCCCGCTCGAAGAGCAGGATCGTTGGGCCGCGTATATCGAGAAGAACCCCGCTTTGCCCGAAGACACTCGCTACACCCACGTGTCATTCGCGGACGCTTCGCAAACCGGGTTGCTGTATCCGACGATGCAGGACCACGCATACCTCAAGAACGTCGACGGCAAGTGGCTCGTATGCCCATGGCGGAGCAAGCTTCGCATCCTTGTTGGGATGCTTGCCTACCGGAATTCTCTGCCTCCTGACTCGGCTAACTTTTGGATCCCACAGGACGAGGCGTTGAAGGCTGCGGGCGAACTCGAAGAGATGCGAACCACTGATCCCGAGATGCGATCGAACATCCTTACTGCCTCATGGCATGTTCCGCTCCGTTGGTTCATGGGCTTCGACGAATCCGAGATCATCATGACCGAAGTAGAGGGCCGATCAGGTGGAGGTCGTCTAAAGACCCACCTTCGTGTCCGATACGAGACCGACGTGCGACGAGCAAGGAGCCGCGTCGAGCGCGGCCTATCGATACTGCGCGATGCTGGGATGGGCGAGAGTGAATGTCAGCCCGTTGCTGAATTGGCCGAATGGATGAATGAGTTCTCTTACGACTCGCTCGTCGAATTGGACTATGGATCGGTCGCAGACCTTTTCACACGCGAAGACCTCGCAACTGATCGCTCGGCTTCGGAGATCTGGAACTGCCTCGAAGCACTTGCCGAGGGTGATTACGAAAACAGCGCCGCCCGATACAACGATCTCGCTTTCTGGTGGAACCGCGTCAAGTCTCTGGAGATCGCTAACTAGCTCCTCTCCGGCCTCGCCCCAAGGTTTCCCCCGACACCTTTGGTCCCCTAACCCTGTTTGGGAGTTCACCCCGCCTCGACCTGATTGAGGGCAAATGCCCTGATTGGGACTAGTCATTACGGTAATGACGAAATGACCCATTTTCGCCATAGCCAGTCACCCTGCTATTTCCCGATGATTACAACTAGACAAACCCGGCAAATCCAAAGGAGGGTCACATGGAAAATTTGAAGGAAGCGCTTCTGACGCCAGCAGAAGTAGCCGCTATGTTTAGGGTCGATCCAAAGACGGTTACGCGGTGGGCGAAGGCAGGCAAGCTCTCGTCGATCCGCACCCTCGGTGGACACCGTCGCTATCGCGAGTCCGAGGTTCAAGGTTTCCTGGCGCAGATGCGTTCAGCCGGCTAGGGGGGATCAACGACGGACGGGACTTGTTCCCGTCCGTTGGCGCGTCCGGCCCTCAGTGCGTGGGATCAGCCGTGGGAGTTGTGGTGGAAGTGTCAGTTGCTGGGTTCTGGGTCGGTTCAGCAGTGGCGTAAGCGGTTGGCTGCACGTGTGGTTTGGGCGAAGGCGGCGGAACCGAGACTTTGTAGTCGGGTTCGGCCAAGTAACTCTCGAGCTTGCCAAAGGCAAATCCCTGGTTCCTGACGATGTTTATGAGGTTCGTGAGATTGTCGAACAGATCGGGACGCCAGTGCATAAGGATGATGTCCCCGTTGTGCAGCTTGCCTCTTGCCAGCGCAAGTTTCCCGAAGTTCATCGACCCCGCCCACATAACCAAAGGCCCCAGTCCGCATCTGCGAACGGCCGCTCTAACCGAATCGTTGTAGAAGCCGTCGGGCGGTCTCATCAGGGTTGGCCGGGACCCGAAATAGATCGCGAAGTCATCTGCTGTTTGACAGATCTCTTTCACCTGTTGGTCGAAGTTCATCTTGCGAAGATCCTTGTGGTCCAATGTGTGGTCTTCGAAAGATGCCCCTAGGTCTTGCAGTTTCCTCCAGTAAGTCAAGCCAGGTTTAGCGGTTTGGTCGATAAGGAATGCTGTGACGGGGATGTGAGTTTCGGCCAGCAAACGCAAGACCCGAGGATCTCGTGTGTATCCGTCGTCGATGGTGACGAATATCACTTTCTGACTGGTATTGACGTGATTGATCACCGGGGGTAATGCGGTACCGAAACTCTGTCTAACATCAGGATCTGCTTCGCTGATCGGGGCGCGGCGCCCAAGGTCTCCAGCAGGTTCGATGTTTCGATCGATCTCAGCGAGCGTTGGCCGTCGGGAGTTGTAAGCAACGCTCGACGCTGAATCCGAGAAGGCGCGGCGTTTGGTTTGCGAAACCTGGCTCGAGACCGAAGTCAGCATAGTGGCCGCCGCAACGACGGCCACTATGCCTGTTGCCACGCTTGCGCGGGCGGTGATCCGGTACGACATCTAGAACTTCCTTCGAACGACGACCAAGCTTGCTCGTGGCCAGGGCTGGAATCGAACCAGCGACACCCCGGTTTTCAGCCGAGTGCTCTACCCCTGAGCTACCTGGCCGACCTAGCGCGGGCGACGGGCTTCGATCCCGCGACCTTCACCTTGACAGGGTGACGAGCTAACCGTACTGCTCCACGCCCGCATTCAGTCGGGGTAATCTTAACCGCTCGGTGGGGGACTCGGGTCGGCTTCTAACCCCACCCTCCTACTAGGTGAGGTGATGGATGTGACTGATGGATTCGTGATGCGCCCACTCGACATCGAGACCGATGCCGAGAAGTTGGCAGAGATGTTCAATTCGAGCGACGACGTTTGGCCCGGAACTTTCACTCACGGGGTCCCCTTCACCGCGAGCAGGGCCAGGGAATGGGTCGAAAAGCAAACTGCGCGGGAAGAGCAGGTGTGGGTCGACGGCGACTTCATGGCCGGCTACTGCTCGCTGTGGGATTGGCCCGATGAAGAAAACGTGACCTACATAGCACTGTTGAACGTCCAACCAAAATTTCACAAACATGGTTATGGGCGCAAGTTCCTCACTTATTACGTAGATAAGGTCAAGGATCTTGGTTCCGCGCGGCTCGACCTTCACACGTGGTCGGGAAACCTCAAGGCCATGCCGTTGTACAAGAAGACCGGTTTCTTCTGGATGCCCGACACCCAGGTTCATATGTTGAACTTCATGCCTGCGATCTTGCGCATGGATCTTGCCAAGCCGTTCTTCGCCAAACACGACTGGTACACAACGTATAAAAGGGATCTCTCTCAGGTCGAAGACGACGAACGCTGGGAAGGCATGAAAGTGTTCACGTATCGTTTCGAGGCCGATGGCGAATCTCTTACGGTTTGGGCAGACCGTGAGGCGCGCACCCTTACTGCTATCGAAACCGATGACTTCTTTGTCGCAGCGGTCGCGCCCGAGATCTCGGTTGCCGGGGGACTGCCAGCAGACATCGAGTGGCGACTGAAGAACAAAACTGACAAGCCGGTTGATGTATCGCTGATCGCGTCGGGGACCGAGCACCTCAAGCTCGAACAGCGCTCAAACTTCTCACTGGCACCGAATGAGGAATCGACGATCGCCGCGAAAGTGAAGGTGTCTGTCGACGCGCCTGAGGTCAAGGGAAACAAACCGGTTCCAGCGGTTAAGTCGGTATTCATCATCGATGGCAAACCCATCGAATTGGGTACTGGGCTTAGGCCCCGACGAGCCATCGAGGTCTCGACGTATCCCACTCACCCCCTTTTGATTCCGGGGGTTAGTCAGAGGGTCGAGATCGGTCTGCGCAGTCGGTTCAAGAAAAACATCGCCGCAACCGCGACCCTCGTTGCGCCAGAGGGACTCGCCATCGATCGATCCGAAGTGACGGTAGATGTCTCCGCGGAGGGCAGGGCTGGTTTTGAGATAGACGTCACGACTGCGAAACCCGGATTGTACGAAGTTCCCCTTTCGATCAACTTCGATATAGATGGCGAACAGATCGTGCTGCCGCCCAAACCCATCGGGGTCTTATCCCTGACGCCGGGAGGGATCTGTGCAGGGATCGTCGACGAGACGCTCATGTTCGCCAACTCCTCGTTCCTGATCACTATCCCCAAGACGGGGGCATGGACATCGTTTCGCGACGTGGACACGCAGGAATTGATCAGCCAGATGGGCGGGTACCCCGTTCCTCCCTTCGATCCTTCTGAGTACTGGGATGCCGAATACGAACTGGCTATCGAGCGCAGCGATGATGGCGTGCTTCTCATCGCTCGGTGCCGTTCGAAACAGAACCCTGGTTTCGTCTTCAAACGAACGTTGACCGTTGGTGGTGGACCCATCATCAAGGTCACCAATGGGTTCGAGAACCAATCTTCCAAAGCGATGACGTTCCAGTCGAGCCAATGGTTCTCGACTAACCGAAACGGTGACCACGTCCTTCCCCTTGCCACCGGGCTTCGGACCGGATGGACCGCCGATTTCCCTGGAAGCGTTGATGACGATTTCAAGAAGCCCGAAACCTATTCCGAGAGATGGGCAACACTCGAGCACGAGCGCGGAGTGTTCGGCGTTATATGGGGCTCCGATGTCGAGGAGGTCACCAGTGCAGGTTTCAACCACGTAACGCGCTCTTACGATTGTCCCCCAGCGAGCACGGTCACCTTGGAACCGACGTACGTCTATTGCGGTCCAGGAGATCACACACATGTTGAGTCCCTTTACCGTAGGGCGCAGGGAGAAAGGATCGACCCGAACGAACCGCTCTCCGATCCAGGCCCAAGCATCGAGGCAGCATGGGATCCGGAGGTGGCTTTACTGGGCGGCGAAGAGTCCACCGTTGTTCTCACATTCACCAACCCGATCCCGCGGATGTTCGATGGAAACGCCGAGCTCGAATTGCCAGACGGATGGGCGGCATCTTTGTCGTCGTTCGAATTGAAGAACATCAACTACCAGCACGCATTCAGACAGGACATCTTGTTGAAGACCACCTCGCCACCGCACGCGGCAAAGGCGAAACTGAAAGTAAGAGGCGCCGAGCACGACGCCCGATTCGATCTTCCCTTGATCCGGTTGAGCGGTCCAGGCTCGGTAACAACCGAGCGCGATGGCGACGATGTAATCATTTCGAACGGCACGCTCGATATCGATGTCCGCGCGACTTTCGGTGGAACCGTTACCTCTATCCGCCGCGATGGAGTTGAACAATTGCTCTCGTCTTACCCGCAGGCTCAAGCGTTCGGGTGGATAAGTCCTTGGTACGGAGGCATCACTGCGCTGCTGATGACAGGCAAGATCCCTTTCCCGGGAAAACTCTGGGAGGAATCTTGGGAGGCCGAGCCGACCAGTTCAAGCGCCGACGGTTTGGGATGGAAGGGCGCAACGCTAAGCAGCGTTTTGAAGAACGAGGAGGCTGCGGGACTTTCGGTGTCGATCGATGTTCTGACCTTGCCATCGAGTCCCGTTATCCGCTATTGCATGACCGTCCAGAACCTTACGTCAGCGGGTCGTGAAGTGACATTCGGTCCAGGGTTGTTCGCACAGCCCGGCTCTAGTCGCGACACGGTTCTTCGTTCCGCAGAACGCACCACGAAGCCCAACGACCGATACCTGTTCGGTCGCGTTGGCGATTGGGCAGCGGTCGAAGAAAACTCGAAGGGCGATGTCATCGGCATGGTTTCATCGCAGCCGGTTGGATTCATGCACTGGGGGACCGAGGGCGGGCACATGATGCAATTCGTCACATTCCATCTGCCACCGTCAGGTTCAAAGACCGTCAGTAATCACATCGTCCTTGCGCCCAGCATGGATTCGTTCGAAGGGTTCCAGGCGCTCAGCAAGCTCCCTTAGAAGGACTCCCCCAAAAGTTAAGTCAAATCTGGTCCGCGACCGGCCGATAACTAGTCTGTTGCAGGCAGATCTACGGCGAAGCGGGGAGCAGAACAAGTTGAAACCCTTGATCAAGGTTGTAATGGCGCGGGTTGTGGTCATTGGCATGCTGGTCGGATCGATCTCCATGCAGGCACATGCCGCGTCGGCCATGCCATTGGAGCTGAGAGCGCTTGGTTTCCCGGTCGAAGGCCAGACCCACTACAGCGACGATTTCGGCGCCCCGCGTTCGGGGGGCCGAACCCATGAAGGCAACGACATCCTCGGCGAGAAACTCCAACACCTGCTTGCGGCCGCGGATGGCACCATCAGTTGGATGCGCTCAGATGCATCTGGCCTCTCGGGTAACTCTCTTTCGATCGTTGACCATGATGGTTGGTCGTATCGGTACATGCACGTCAACAACGACTCACCGGGAACCGACGATGGGCTCGATCCGATCGAGTGGATGTTCGCACCTGGACTGACCGTTGGTTCAAAGGTCACGAAAGGGCAGTTCGTTGCATTTCTCGGCGATAGTGGCAACGCCGAGTCAACCTCGCCGCATCTTCATTTCGAAGTTCATCGTCCAGACGGATCAGTCATCGATCCGTGGCCGAGCCTTCGGATTTCGCAAGGCCTTTCGGTCGCAGGCGGCAGATGCGATCCAGGCCCCGTGCCGGACGATCTGCTGATGCCCTCGCCGCGGGACTTATCGCCGAGCCCCGAGCCAACCGGGAGCCAAACTCAGACCGCTGCGCAGGGATCGACGACTACATCGACGGGAGACTCGAATGAACCACCTCCGTCCTCCGAGCCCAAACCCACGCAAACCGTTTACGTGCCTGCTGTCATCGACTCCCCGGGATGCGCTGATTCTCAAGTGAAGAGTGCTTCAACCTCGCGAACCTGCTCCGATGTAGGCGCAGCGAGCAAGAGGAAATCGACCAAGAAATCATCTGGAAGGGTCAAGGCGTCAACGAAGAAGAAGTGCGCAAAGCCTAAGAAGGCCAAGGCACCAATCAAGAAGAAGCCGCGGACCACCAAGAGGAAGTGAGCCATAATCGGTCCGAACCAGTTGCCCAGGAGGACCGAGATGTGCCGAAGCATCAAGACACTGCGAACAACCGACGGGCCGGCACCTGAGCCCGAGATAGAAGAAGCGGCGCTGCAATTCGTTCGAAAGATCAGCGGCTTCCGCAAACCTTCCAAGGCCAACGAAGAAGTCTTCGACAAGGCTGTACTCGAGATCGCCGATTCGTGTCGCCAATTGCTCGCCGCGTTGCCAAACAAAAAGTCAGCGCCAGTCAACGCCTGATCGCAGCCGTGACATACTCGCGCCCGGGGCCCTCGGGATAAGACGGAGCAACATGGCTCGTGGCTCAGGCCGAATGGAGGCGTTGCCAATGGGTTACAAGTTCGAGATCAAGCAGATCCGGCCACGCCTGACCGCGACCATCCGCGAAAAGACAACGCAAGCGGAACTTGGCGCGAAGTTCGCAGAACTCCTGCCCGAGATTGCGAGTGTGTTGAAGGACAACGACGTCGCAAGCATCGGGGCCCCCTTCGGCCGCTTCCATTCATTCAACGACCAAGAAGTCGACTTAGAAGCGGGCATCGGCGTGGCGATGGAAGTAGAGCGCATGGGTCGGGTCCGGTCCAGTTCGCTGCCCGGAGACAGGGTTGCTGTTACTTGGCACATCGGTCCTTACACGACGCTGGGTGAGGCGCACGAGGCGATCATCAAGTGGATCGCTGAAAAGGGGCTCACCATCGACGATGCACCTTGGGAGGTCTATTGGACCGACCCGATGCAGGAGCATGATTCCGCGAAGTGGCGAACGGAACTGATCTATCCACTGACCCCTGGGTGAAACTTGAAAAGCGCTGTCAGTGCGCTCTTTCCGCACCGTGAAACTGCTGCTGATCCGCCATGCGGACGCTGGGGAGCCAGGTCCGAACTGGCCGGACGACGGCCAGCGCCCCTTGACCGACGAAGGTCGCGATCAAGCTTCTCGATTGGGACCAGTGCTCGGGCGTTTGTTCCCAAACTGCGATGTCGTCTGCTCCACATCCTTGAAAAGGGCTCGTGAAACGGCTGCAGCGATCCATCCGAACACCGATTGGCCCAAACCGATCGTCCATGCGGCGGACATGTGGCTCCCACCGCGCCAGCTATTCGAGAGCTTCACCGCGTACGAGAAGGGATGCGTCGCTTACGTGGGTCATGAACCGGTACTTTCGCGGCTTATCAGTTTCCTTCTGACAGGAAACGAGACTGTAGTGGTCAAGATGGGAAAGGGAGCGGCTGCACATTTGGAGGTCAACGACCAGCCGCTGGCACGGTTGCTCTGGCTTCTGGTCCCCGAAGCGCTTCCTTGATGAAGAGCTTCCAGCGCGCCGCCGCAGGATCGCGGAGTCTTGACTGACGCATCTTGATGCGTCTCAACTATATGCTAAGATGTCCTTCATGCGCACCACCGTGTCGATCGATCCCGATCTGGCCGCGACGCTGAAGCGGATCGCGCAGACACGGGGGATCACATTCAAAGAGGCCCTGAACGCGTCGCTTCGGGCTGGCCTTGGCGTTCAGACGGGTTCGCCGCGTCGCTATCGCCTGCGGCCGCGTTCGATGGGACTGAGGCCGGGGATCGACCTGGATAAGGCGCTACGTCTTGCCGGCGCTATGGAGGACGCCGAAACTCTGCGCGAGCTCGAACTTCGTAAGTGAAGCTTCCCGACGTAAATCTGTTGCTCTATGCGGTCGACACTTCGGCTTCTCGCCATGCGGCTGCCCGGCGATGGCTGGAAGAGCAGTTGTCGGGGTCGGAAACATTTGCACTTGCGTGGGTTGTTCTCCTCGCCTTCCTGCGACTCGGGACCAACCCCGGCATCTTCGACAAGCCCCTCAAGGTTGCGGAGGCGCTGGATCTTGTGGACGAGTGGCTTTCACAACCGCCTTCAACGGTGGTGCACCCAACGCAACGTCACGCGTCGATACTGCGCGAGCTCCTCGAGCCCATGGGCACCGCGGCCAACCTCACGACCGACGCCCATCTGGCGGCGCTTTCGATAGAGCATGGCGCTCAACTTTGCTCCTGCGACTCAGACTTCGCACGCTTCTCAGGCGTTCGATGGCATGACCCCCTGCGATGACCTCGTGGCTGAGCCTGCTAAAGGCTAAGCCACCGAACCTCGCTGCTCCGTCCAAAAACTGCGGAGCCTTCCACTCGGTGAACGTGATTGGACTTGAGCCTAGTGTGCTGGCTAGAGTCACGAGTTGAAACCCAGGAATCGACGGAAGGAGTGGTGCGGTATGACCATCGAGATTCAGACGCTGTCGGCAGGTAAAGCCAAGTTTACCGATGAGCAGTTGGGCGAACTTCAGATGATGTTCCGTGGCCCCCTGATCGGGCCGGAGGATGA
The DNA here is from genome assembly GCA_046262935.1 of Actinomycetota bacterium. GTDB lineage: Bacteria > Actinomycetota > CADDZG01 > JAHWKV01 > JAHWKV01 > JBHELT01. The sequence goes on from JBHELT010000026.1 coordinate 51,513, forward strand.
GCGATACAACACCAGCAGATCCGTCGAAAACCTGGCCATCGATCGGCACCCTGGGCTCATCATCCGTTGTTCTGGAACCGCCGATGTCATCGATGGCGTAAACCTCGCTCGCGAGCATGGCCTCCTTTTGGCGGTGCGGGCGGGCGGACACCACGTGGGTGGACACGGAGCGACAGAGGGCGGCCTGCTCCTTGACCTTCGGGAAATGAATGGAGTGTGGGTCGACGTTGAAAACAAAGTCGTGCGTTGCCAAGGCGGCGCTACGTGGGGTCAAGTAGATCGCGAGACCCAACAGTTCGGGCTGGTCGTTCCCGGAGGCGTCGTCTCCGGGACGGGAGTAGGAGGCCTAACCCTCGGCGGGGGCATCGGCTGGCTGCATCGCAAATGGGGTTTGTCGTGCGACAACCTTCTCGAGGCAACGGTCGTCACTGCAGACGGGAAGCTCGTCAAAGCGAGTGCAACCACGAACAAGGATCTCTTCTGGGGGATCCGAGGCGGCGGGGGCAACTTTGGCATCGTCGTCGACTTCACCTTCGAGGCCCATGAGCTTGGTCCGATGGTGTTTCCGGGAGCCGTCTTCCATGCGGCGGAGGAGGGCGAGAAACTTCTGCCTCTCTGGCGCGATTGGGCGCTTCAGGCAGGCGACGAGATCACAACGCGTGCGCTCTACTGGTCGATGCCCGTCGACGATTCCTTGCCTCCACCGGTCCAAGGTAAGGATGTATTCATCATGGCAGCCCTCGTTGCAGGCGATCAGAGCAAAGCCGAAAAACTGGTTGCGCCGCTGCGTGCTCTCGGCACACCACTGGCCGACATCAGCGGTCTCATGCCATACCGCGGCTTCCAGTCCGCATTCGATGCCCTCTCCGCGGGGCATCACAGCTATTGGAAATCGACGTATCTGAGCGAACTAACTGACGAGGCCATCGCGCTCATTCACAAGCGCGCCAGTGAGAGGCCAGATCCAAAGGTGCTCGTCCATATCCCCATCATGGGAGGAGCTACCGCCGCGGTTCCAGAGGCAGATACTGCGTTCGGGGACAGAAGCGCGCCGTTCATGCTCAGTATCGATGGCAACACGTACGATGCCAAGAACTTCGAGAATGTTCGCCAGTGGGTCAAAGACTTCATCGGCGACGTTCAGAACCTGTCAGGAGTTGGTGGGGCATACCTGAACTTCTCAGGTGACGACGCTACCGAACAGGCTGTGATCCAAGCTCAATTCGGCCAGAACCTAACGCGTCTAAAGGAACTCAAGAAAAAGTACGACCCCACCAATCTTTTCCGGGTGAACAACAATATCCAACCCGCGTAGGGAGTCACGCAAGAGACAAGGGAGTCGGTCGTGATCCTTTGGTTCCCGAAGCGCTTCCTTGACGTTGATCATTTGCATTTGATGCAGGACAAGTAGCGCTAAGCCTGCAGGCGCGCGGTGCCCCCGCGCACGAGATGGAAAGCGGTGGTAAGCATCCACGCCAGGAACACCACGGACGTCGGACCCTTGGCCCGCTGACTCATGCCCGTGACGGCCACGACTTCAAATGGTTTCGACGCGCTGAAGTGTTTCGAATAGCCCCGTTACATGTGTGGTAGACGTTGTAATCAGTCACTCCAAGGTGCGCTCGGGCGCCGCGCCGGATTCCACGGCGATGGCTCCCCAGATGATGTGCCAGATCAGGTACACCCAAAACCGCATCACAAGTGGCGCGACTGGTCCCGCCATCTTGAAAACCCATGATGCAAGGACCGAGTACACGGGCGCTGCCAGGATGAGCTGGGCGACTACAACTCCGGGTACCGCCGATCCCTTTGACGCCATCACCTTCTGGACACCAAGGAACTGTGTCGCCGTATAGGCCACCGCGAGCAGACCCGTCGCTGCCCAGAAGACAGCCGTGAATGCCCGGCCGTTCAGCAGTACGTGTGACACCAACCACACGATTGCGGGCAATGCTATGAATCGGAACAGCGCTTCCTCCAACAAGCCGCCTTCGGTATAGACCAGGATCGATTTGGGGAAACGCACGTGGGGGATCCGAAGCTCGCGAGGCGTGAGGACTGTCAGCACTATGCTTAGAAGTCCGATAGGCATCGAGAGAGCGGACGGTAGTCCGAAGCGCTGCCACATGGATACATGGGGGGACCACGCCGTCGGGAACCCGGAAATTTTCGCAAGGTAAAGTCCCGCCACGGCCGCCACGACTATCGCCACTCTCGACAAGTTCTTAGTCAACGCGGCAGCCTTGGCGCTCTTCTGCATTAGTCTCTCCTTGTTCAGCTCGGCCGCCGTTTGGTGCCACGCGGGCCCGGAAGTTCCCTTTCCGCATTCTCCGGCCTCTTCATCCACCCTGGGAACCCTTAGATCCATCCCTCGACAAGCCGGTCTCTCAAGAAGATTTCAACGAACTTTTGTGAAGCGGTTCGAGTAAGCGCGTAAGGGCCGAATTTGTGCATCTATCGAGTCTGTATTCGAACCTTGCCAACGAGTAGCTTCAGACACGCTCTTGAGTTGTGGTAAGACACATCGTGATACACTCTGTTAATGGCGAGCGCGATTTCAGTTCGACTTGACGACAAGGCTTTAAGGGCCCTCGCGAGGCTTGAGGCCACCGGGATGAGTCGATCCCAGGCTATACGCAGTGCGCTCGTTGAGTCAGCCGAGCGCCTTCGAAGCCGTAAGGCCCTTTCAGAGGAGGTCGCCGCCCTGGAGGCTGACGAAATTGACCGCATTGAGATGCGAGAAGTGGCCAGTCTAATGGAAAACCTCCGTGCTCCGGGGTGACATCCATATTCTTCGGCCGCCCAAGAGGAGTGGCGGCCACGAACAGCAAGGTCGCCGATTTGGCGTCGTCGTTCAAGCCAATGAACTTCTGCCCAGATCCATCGTGCTGGTCGCCCCAACCTCTCGAAGCGCTAGGGCGGCATCCTTTCGTCCTGAGATCGAGATCGAAGGCGAACCAACGTTGGTCCTTGTTGAGCAGGTGGGCGCTGTTGACGTCACTCGGCTAGGTGACCTAGTCGGCCACACCACAGCAGAGCAGATGTGGGGACTTGATGAGGCTCTACTAACCGTTTTCGGCCTTCGATAAGTCTAAGTCTCTTGGCTGACTGAAGAATGACGAACGTTCAATGGGTTCGAGTAAAGACCTGTTAGGTCGACCCAAGAGTCGCTATTTTTGAACTTTGTGCTCCTAACGGGTCTTGTGTTCAAACTCCGAAGCTTTGATCCTTCTCCGATACATGGTTGGCGGTAAACTTATCGAGTGAGCACTCCCACTTTCACTGCCGCGGTTACGCACGAGGCTCCCTTGTACGTGGCACGTTGTCTTGAGGTTGAAGTCGCCAGTCAGGGAGCGAGCGTTGATGCTGCCCTCGCCAGCTTAAAAGAGGCCCTTGAGCTGTACTTCGAAGACGTTTCCTTGCCTGAGGGTATGGAACCTCCTCTCATTGCGAAAGTCGAACTCTCGGAAGAGGTTCGAATAAGCGCGATAAGGTCCGAATTCGTGCCCCCAACGGGATTCGGAAAGCATTGGTGACCCACAATCCAGGTTCCTTCGAATACGCGGGGACCTGAAAATCTAGAGAGTCACCGCGGGTCTCCTTCAAGCTGCGCGTGAGATGACCTGCCCAACCCTCTTGCGCGATATACCCAGCGCAAGCAAGGTACGAATGAGCAGATCGATCGAAACGGAAGGATCGGCAGCCTCCATCTTCGCCACCCTTGATTGGCTGGAGCCAAGAAGGCGAGCAATCTCGGTTTGAGTTACGCCTTGAAGGGACCGGACCTCCCTAAGAAACGTAGCGAGAGCCAACTTCAGTTCGACAAAGGCAACCTCTTCATCCGAAAGGAGGAGAAATTCCTTGACGCCACCGATCCGGAAGCCGGCCTTCTCCAGCCGATCCCTTTTCTCCTTTTTCATCCTTGGTTTTCCTTCACTGCCTGGTCGTATTTTCTCAGTCTCGTCTTGGAGCTTTCGATAACGGGCCTGGGTGTGGCGGAAGTCTTCTTTGCGAAAACCTCAACAATGATGATCGCGTCTTGATCCACGCGGTATATGAGACGCCAGGTTGCTCCTTCATCGATGATCCTCAACTCGTGACATCGCTTTCCCATCGACGGCATCGGCCGCGAGCGCGGCAGCGACACGGCCTCGCCTCGCTGTAATCGCCTCAGCAGGATGCCCGTTTCCAACCGTGCAGCCCTAGAAAGAGGCGGCGTTTTGACTTCGCCATGCAACCAAATGAGCGGCTTATCGTGGTCGACCATTGATGAGCTTATGTCAGATACGACATAGAGTCAATCCCAGATGAGTGGTCCATGCTTCGCAGTGAGCTCCTTCGGGGGCTAGTCGTGATGCAGCGCTCTTGGCTATGTCTGGGATTGTCATGAAGCCAGATGAGGATGTTCCGGAGCGCTGTTGCTTGAGCCATCGCGACTAGGTCGCCTTCTTTGCCCGAAGCAGTGCGCGCACTGAACTCGAATTTGATCCCGGGGTACCAAGGAGGTCGCGCTTCCATAAGGAGAGCCTGGCAGATGAAATCGAACATATGTGCGGTGCACCTAACGAGTCTGTATTCAAACTCAGACAGCCTTAGAAAATCGCTACCTTTTGAATCCTAGGGTTCGATGCGCTCGATCGTTCGAACTCGGTCGAGTCGTCGATCAAAGGATGCCACTTTGTCGATGCCCGATATCTCGGCAGTTGCCGCTAAGTATGCCTCGGCAAAGTCGAGCCTCTCCGCCTCATACAAGTCGAGACTGCGAAGAAGCACGTCGTGGTCAGCAACGGATATCGAGTCGAGCGCTAACAAAGAGCGAGCGAGCGTGGCAACTTCCGGCCTGGGTCGCTCGTAGAAGGATTCCATTACGTACACAAGCTCCGCCAGGATCAGATCCGTAAGAATTAGTTCGTCAGCTTCACGAAGAAGACCCGTCGCTCGCCTGGCCTGAGATGGAGGGTCGCCGGTTAGGTGCCTGACCAAGATGTTCGTGTCGACTAGAGCCCTCAATGCCGGCCTGAGGATCGACGCGTCCAAGTATCCGCACGTACCCTCGACCAGGTTGCCCCTTTCTTGTTGGGGGGTACGGGTACGCTCCCCGCGAGCTCCAGGAAAGGAGCAACTTTCGCCAGAACTGCTTTGCCCCTGTGTACCCGGAATAACACCTTGTCTCCGGCTTTTAGATCGAGCGCATCCCTCACGTCTTTTGGCAGAGTGACTTGTCCTTTGGAAGTAATCGTCGCTGGAATATCCATGCTAGCTCCTTACCTAAAGATAACTGTAAGGAAGTATAACCTCATCGGACAGGTTCGAATAGGGCGACGAGAGTCCGAGTTTGTGCTCCTAACAGGACGCTATTCAAACTCCGATCGCGAGGCTGTGGGTACTCGCCTTGGCTCTATCCCTTTAAGCGACCCTCTGGTCGGCGAGGACATGACCCTCACCAAGTGAGGGGCCCAACCGAGACATCCAGGAGCGTCGAGCTGGCTCAGAGATCTTCGAGTTTGACCGGGAAACTCTATCCGGGACCGTTGGGTCGCTTTCGCAATCTTCGACTTATCGCTCTACGCAAGGCGTCCTTGCTCTCTGACCAACTCTGTCCAAAGAGAATCCGGGGATAACCGTCTCCGTCCCACTCAACCACGGGCTCGGGCGGCCCAGTGAACCCGACGTGCGCCATCTGCCACCCCCATTCCGCTGCTACCCCCAGGAGGTGCTCGATGTCCGATCTTCGCTTCTGCTCGTCATCAACTCTGACCTCGGGTTTGCCAACGGCCTCTTCAGAGGCGATCGATTCTGGTCGAACGATCTGCGGTTCGGGTGCGCTGGCGAGTGAATGCGCAGTCGTTGCCATTTCCTCTGCAAGCCGCTCAGCCTCGGCAGACCAGCCGCCGGGTCCTTGAGGCTGAACTTGAGGAAGTCGGCTCCAGCAATTGCGCCGAGGAACACGACCAAGATGGCCACACCCCCAACAGTCGGCGCTGACTCCAGGTTCCATGCAGCCGCCAGAGCGCACGCCAACAAAAGAAAGGCCGCTGCCAGAACCCACCCTCTAGCCTTCGGACTCAGTAGCTCGTTCCGCCTGGTTCCTATACCACCCTTGTCCACGCTTGTACTCCCTCGATTAATAACTTGCCTCAATCCCTTAATAGTTGCGTCGCGCTAACCGAGGGGGTCGGTTTGCTTATGCCATTGCCTAGGGAAACTCAAATGTCGCCCCCCAGCAATAACTTTAGATCTTGAGCAAAAGCCTTCCTTAGTGTCTCCTGGAACTCCAGAGCGCGATCTAGATCCTCCTGTTCATAAAGGAGAGTGCCGTGTCGTTCCCCGATCTTCTCGACGCCCAAATCCAACAGAAGTGTTTGGGCAGCGTGAATGGTCCTTTCGACGGCTTCAACGCGATCTCGAATCACCTTGGGCGGAGTGCCAGGCGCGATGCCCCAAAAATGGCCTGCATCCCGGAAACTTTTCGGCGGGGCTTGTTGCTTCAGCCATTTTATGAAAACTGGATGCTCGAGGATGCCTTTTACTTCTGTCGCCAGCGCCCGGTTTGCCTTTTCCATCGTCAGAGTGTCTGAAGGATCAACTTGGCTGGCGCGAGCTAGACCAGAAGGGGTTAGGCGATAAAGTCGGGTGCGGACTTTCTCGATATAACCTAGGTCCACCAAGCCCTTCTGACCTTTTCCCCGATTATCAACTTCCCGATGGAGACGTTCCGGGTCAGGATGTTCTCTCTCAAATCCTCTTAGGCCCCAGGAGTTTTGGTCGTGATTCCAAGCGGCGATCAACAGCTCCTCGAAAGTAAAGGCCGTTTGGGGATCCCCGTCTGAACACCTTAGGGC
>JBHELT010000027.1:0-31123 GCA_046262935.1 Actinomycetota bacterium
CGGTCGTTGGCCGCGAACACCAAGACGAAGTCGGCGTTGGTGCCATTGGTGATGAAGTGCTTGCGACCGTTCAAGACCCAACCGTCACCTTCTTTGGTGGCACTTGTGCGGATGTTCTGAGCATCCGAGCCAGCGTCGGGTTCGGTAAGTGCGAATGCCATCGACTTTTCGGCGGTGATGAGCGGCATCAGATAGCGCTTCTTCTGCTCCTCGGTTCCATCGAGCAGCACGCCGGTTGGCCCTTCAGGGCCGTAGCATGCTGCCATAGCAAGACGAAGACCTGTCGAGGCGGCTTCTTCGCGCAGGGCAACCATGCCGACCTGCGGAAGGCCAGCGCCTCCGTACTCTTCGGGGAAGTCAGCAGCGTAAAAGCCAAGTTCGGCGCTTCGTCTGCGTACTCGCTGGAATAGGGCGAAGGGGACGTGGTCGTCTTCTGGGTCGAGTTCGCCTTTCTCCAGGGGCCGCAGTTCGCGCTCGATGAAGTCACGAAGCGATTTCCGCAGTTCATCGACCTCAGGGCGGTGTGCGAATTCCATCTAGCCCCTGGCGGCGATCCTGGCGCGTCGCTCTGATAGATCGCCTGTGAAACCGACTGCCCGAAGACAATAGGCGGCAACGAAGCTGCACAGCTGTTCCAGATCCATCTGTATCGAGCCCGCGGCGCGCAACCTCGCGAAATGAAAGACGGTGGCCACGACCCCGTGGGCCAGCAGAAGTGGGTCTCCTTCAGGTATCTCGCCCTGGTCGATCGCCTGCTCGATGTGGCGGGCGGTATCGATGGCGTGGATCTCCTGGGCTTCATCGATCAACGCGGCGAAGCGGTCTTCGGTCCCCGCGAACCGAAGCAGCACATAAAGATGCTCATTGGTGGCCGTGAACCTGAGCGATGCTTCGATCCCCTTATATATACGAGCGATCGGGTCGGACTCACCTTCGATGGCCCTCGCCTGCGCTCGGCGTAGGTCGTCTCGCGTAGCTTTTACGATCTCGCGGAACAGGGCTTCCTTGTTCTCGAAGTACCAGTAGAACAGCCCTTTGGCAACCCCTGCGGACTTCACGATGTCGATCACGCGGGTCGCGTAGTAGCCGCTGTGCGCGAACAACTTGGCCGCTTCGGCCATCAGTTGCTCTTTGCGTGCTTTGCCCTGTCTTGTAAGCCTTTGAGCCCCCATCCGGCGAAGGATACTACTGGTCTAAGTCGCACGTACTAGGCCCCATGGATGACCCTGCTCCGTTTGTTCCGTTTGTGCATGCGTAGACCAGCGCATATGCCGATCCTGATGAAACGAGCCAGCCTGGGCATCGTTCTACCTGGTGTAGAACCCACCGAGCAGTCAACTGAAAAGACTGTTCGTTGGTCCCCCCCAAGCCGGGCCCTGAAGAAAGCTCCCACCGGCGATCTTTTTAGGGCCCGGTTCCCCTTTTCCATCGTGACTTTGGCAACCAGCGCAAGGGCCGTAACGGCTTGAGCCTCAGGCAGTTAGAGAGGATATGAAAGTGCTCTTCGCAAGGCTTGCACGCACGGCGGTGGTCATCGCTTTCGGGTTGGTGCTCATAACCGCTGGCCCGGCGGGGGCATCCGAGTCCAAGTCGAGCACCGACGTGGCGGTAATTGCTCGGGTTTCGGGCCATTCCGATCCGATCGGCAGCGTTCTTTCGGTTACGTCTTCGTCCAGCAAGGGCGGGATAGTGATCGGAGCCGTTCGTGGCAGTTTCACGGTCACAAATATCGGTCGGGTGCCCGCGATGTTCTTAGCCAAGATCGTGACGGGGGGACCGGATCCGGCGACCTTTGACCTCGCATCGGGGTCGGTCGTGTATCTAGAGGCAGGGGCCTCGAAGCTTTTCTCGTATTCCTTCGTGCCTGGTGCATTAAGGATCTCGAGTTTCAACGTTCAACTGGCCTATCCCGGTCAGGCAGACTCGTTCATGAAACCTCTTTCCAGTGCTACGACATATGCCCTTCGCCTGGGATGGCTTGTGGGTGGGATCGTGTCGCTAATAGTGATGCTGGCCGCATGGCGTCTTGCCACGTTCGAATGGCGATTGCGCAAACTGCGCATCCGCTACGAGATGCTGGCCCAGTCGCTGGGCTAAGGACCCAACCGATCGCTGCATATATCCTTTGGCCCCGATGGCCATCACTCGCAAGGATGTTGAACACGTAGCCAGACTGGCGCGACTTCAACTCTCAGAGGAAGAACTCGATCTGTTCGGGGATCAACTTTCTAAGATCCTCGATCACGCCCAGCGGGTTACATCGCTCGAGACCGACGACGTTCCGCCGACTTCGCATGCCATCGCTCTGGCCAATGTCACTCGCCCCGATGTGGTCGAACCATCTATCGAGCAGGGCGCTGCCCTGGCGAATGCCCCTTCTGAAGAAGCCAGCCATTTCAAGGTCCCCCGGATCTTGGAGGACGAAGGCCAATGAGCGAACTTTGGACCCGCTCGGCGTGGGAATTGGCCTCGTCGATAGCCTCGCGTGAGGTCACTGCAACCGAGGTCACGACTTCGGTCCTGCAAAGGCTCGAATCGCAGGAGCCAACCATCTCAGCGTTCGTGACCAAGACCGCTGACCAGGCTCTCGCCAAAGCAGCCAAAGTGGATTCTGCGATCGCTGCAGGTGTTGAAGTAGGTCCGGTCGCTGGGGTCCCTATGGCACTGAAAGACATCATCTGCACCAAAGGTGTTCGCTCGACCGCTTCTTCGAAGATCCTTGAGAATTACATCCCGCCTTATTCGGCGACCGTTGCAGAGCGACTGGATCGAGCAGGTCTGCCCCTTGTTGGCAAAACGAATCTCGACGAGTTCGCGATGGGCTCTTCGACCGAGAACTCCGCATTCTTCACGACCAAGAACCCATGGGACCCAGCCAAGGTGCCAGGCGGTTCATCGGGGGGAAGCGCCGCATCGGTGGCGGCAGGTCAAGCGGTATGGTCGCTTGGAACCGATACGGGCGGGAGCATCAGACAGCCAGCAGCGCTTTGCGGTGTTGTTGGAGTAAAGCCGACCTACGGCCTCGTATCGCGCTACGGCTTGATCGCGTTCGCATCTTCATTGGATCAGGCTGGTCCTTTCACGAGAAACGTGCGCGACGCGGCGTTGATGCTGAAGGCCATCGCAGGCAAAGACCCGCGCGATTCCACGTCGCTTCCTGATGAGGTCCCCGATTACGTAAGTGTTCTCGACCGCGGGATATCAGGGATGAAGATCGGCATCGTCTCTGAGATATCCGGTGCCGGTATGCAGCCCGGCGTGAAGTCGCGCTTCGACGACGCGGTTCGTGTGCTCGAGAAACTGGGGGCCGAGGTAGGTGAGATCTCGCTGCCGACATTCGAATACGGCATCGATGTTTATTACCTGATAGCTCCTGCCGAGGCGTCTGCAAATCTCGCACGCTACGACGGTGTTCGCTACGGGCTTCGTGTCGATGGCGACGACATCGTTCAGATGAATTCACGGACGCGTTCCGCCGGCTTCGGCCCCGAGGTGAAGCGGCGTATCATGCTTGGGACCTACTCGCTCTCGGCTGGTTACTACGATGCGTACTACGGCAAGGCCCTCAAGGCGCGCACCCTCATAACCCGCGATTTTCAGAGGGCTTACCAGCGATTCGATCTTTTGATATCGCCAAGCTCGCCAACCACAGCCTTCGGTTTCGGTGAGAAGACCCAAGATCCGCTCACGATGTATCTGTCCGATGTTTGCAACGTGCCAACTTCTCTGGCAGGTGCCGCTGCGATTTCGGTACCCTGCGGGTTGGCCGACGAGGACAACATGCCTGTTGGTCTGCAGATCATGGCGCGCCCTCTCGATGAAGTGAGGATGTTCCAGGCGGCCTACGCATTCGAGCAAGAGTTGGGGTTCATCACCAGGCCGCCTTCGTGGGGTGACTCGTGACACCTGCTGTCAACATCGACGATCTAGTGACCACCATCGGTCTTGAGATCCACGTTGAACTCAAGACGAATACAAAGATGTTCTGTGGGTGCGCGGTCGGCTTCGGTGGCGAACCCAATACGCGGGTCTGCCCCATCTGCCTTGGGCATCCGGGGACCCTGCCGGTCCCCAACGAGCGGGCCATCGAATTCACAACGAAGATCGCGATGGCACTTGGATGCGACATCGCGCCCCGGTCGATATTTCACCGCAAGAACTATTTCTATCCAGACATGCCCAAGAACTATCAGATCTCTCAGTACGACGTGCCCATCGGTTCCGATGGAGCAGTGGAGATACAAGTAGATGGAAAGATCCATCGCGTCGGCATAACCCGGGTGCATCTCGAGGAAGACACAGGCAAGTCTCTTCACATGGGAGGCAAAGGACGCATCCATGATGCCGAGTACTCGCTCGAAGACTTCAACCGTGCTGGAACTCCGCTCGTCGAGATCGTCACCGAGCCAGACATCCCATCGGCCGAGGTTGGCAGGGCATTCGCAACCGAGCTGCGTTCGGTGCTCGAGTTCCTCGGCGTATCGGATGTACGGATGGAAGAAGGCTCGATGCGAGTCGACGCGAACATCTCGGTAGCCAAGGCAACAGAGCGCGGCACCAAGGCTGAAGTGAAGAACATGAACTCATTGCGTTCGGTTGGCCGCGCGCTTGCCTACGAGGATGAGCGGCAGCGAAAGGCGATCATCGAGGGAACAGGCCTCGAGCAGTCAACACGACATTGGGACGAGAAAGCCGGCGTAACCAAGCCTCTTCGAACCAAAGAGTTCGCATTCGATTACAGATACTTCCCCGAACCCGACCTGGTCCCCATCGAGCCGAGCGTCGAATGGCTTCGGCAGCTCGGCGAAGAGATCCCAGCGCTGCCCGCTGAACGGCGGGCCCGGCTCATGACGGAGTTCGGCCTCAGCGAACAAGATGCAGCCGTGCTCACCTCGTCGGCAGCGATCGGCAACTTCTTCGATGCGGCCCTTGCCGCGGCTGGCAAAGCTACCCCCAAGCAGATCGCTAACTGGGTGGCCAACGATCTGGTCGGAACAAACGCGGAATCGAACGCGGAATCCAACGCGGAATCCGGTGCCGGTTTCGGGTCAAACGTTGCACCAGCGAGTCTTGCCGCGCTCGTAGACATGGTGGCTGGCGGTGAGTTGTCCAAGAACCAGGCCAACACGGTTCTGGCCGAGATGGTTGCAACAGGGGACCTGCCGAAAGACATCGTGGCGCGCAAAGGCTTGAAGCAGGTTTCCGATACCGATGCCATCTCCGCGGCCGTCGACGAAGCCGTCGCCGCCAACCCCGATGTCGCCGAACGGATCAGGGCGGGAGACGACAAGCCTTTCGGATTCATGGTCGGAGCCGTGATGAAAACGATGAAAGGTCAAGCTAACCCGGCGGTTGTCAATGAGATCTTGAAGAAGAAACTGAGGGACTGATGGACCTGATCGAGTGGATCCGCGACGAGCATTATTGGATAAGGATCATGTTCGAGCGCGACGTTGCCAAACTCGTGCCGTTGGAGCGCCTGACTGAACGGGCCGGACCCAACTCCAATTCCATCGCATGGCTGGTTTGGCATATGGCCAGGCTCGAAGACGCGGCTGTCAATGGAGCGATAAGACAGAAGACCCAGATCTTCTATCGCGACACTTGGGGGCCGCGCATAGGGACCAGGCAGACCACCCAGGGCAACAACTTCGGCGACGAGGAGATGGAGGAATTCGCACATCTCGATGCTGGCGAACTTCTCGCTTACTGGCAGGCGGTGACCGAGGAAACCATCGAATGGCTGAAAGACCTGACAGCTGAGCAGTTGAGCACCAAGGTAGACATCCCGAAGATCGTCGCTGAAAACCCGGCGGTGCTCGAGGGTGTCGATGATGGGTTCATCAAGTACTTCACGGGCAAGGATGTCGGCTACTTACTTCGTTGGCCGGTCATATTGCATGGGCACCTTCATCTCGGCGAGATGCTGGCGATCAGAGGGTTGATCGGCATAACCGAGAACTGAGCGAAGGGGCACGCCTCGCGTTCGGTACACTTCCCTTTGAATCACCTGATCCCGAGTGCAATTGACCCCGAAACGAAGGAGGGCCGTGTGACCGACCGACCTGAGATCTTGATGACCCCCGGCCCAACGCCAGTGCCGCATTTCGTTCTCGCAGCCCAGGGTGCGCCGCTGGTTTACCACCGCGGCCCCGGCTTCGCCAAGATCCTGGACGAAGTGAACGACGGGGTTCGCTGGCTCCTCGAAACCACATCGGACGTGTTCGTTTATACGTCGTCCGGTACTGGGGGCCTCGAAGGCGCCGTTGCGAACGTCACGTCGCCAGGGGACAAAGTCCTGGTGGTTTCGGTCGGTTATTTCGGTGAGCGATTCAAGAAGATCTGCGAAGCCTTCGGCTGCGAAGTCACCTTCCTCGATTACGAGTGGGGCCGCACAGCGAAAGCCGATGACGTGGCAAAAGCTCTCGACGCCGACCCGGATATCAAAGTGGTTTTCGTCCAGCATTCAGAAACCTCGACCGGAGTTGTGAACGACGTTGAACCGATCGCCCGCGTTGTTCGCGACCGCGATCGCTTGATGGTCCTCGATGCGATATCGAGTGCGGGAGCTGTTGACATCAAGATGGATGAATGGGGCATCGATGTTTGCATCGGTGGTTCGCAGAAAGCCCTTGGCGCGTCGCCAGGTATCGCTTTCGTTGCGGTTGGCCCCCGCGGGTGGGAGGCCCACTCTCATTCAACGGCTCCCAAGTTCTATTGGGACTGGAAGCACTACAAAGAATTCCTAGAGCGTGAGAACTCCGAGAGCCCATGGACCCCTGCGGTCTCGGTTCTAGCAGGGCTCGCGGCATCGATACGCGTTGCGCGCGAAGAGGGGCGTGACAAGATCATCGAGCGTCACAAGCGCCTTGCCCGCGCCGTAAAGAGCGGAGTTCAGGCCCTTGGGCTCGACCTCATGGGAGAAGACACCGATCGCGCGGTAGTAGTCACCACTGTCAGAACGCCCGAAGGCCTGACCGATTCGCAGATAGTGAGCCTTCTTCGCTCCAAGTACGGCACCATCGTTGCGCCAGGGCAGGGACCACTCAAGGGGCAGGTCTTTCGCATCGGCCACCTCGGCTGGTTCGAACCGCTGGACATCCTTCGTTTCCTCGCCGCGCTGGAACTTGTGCTCGCCGAACTCGGATATACCGTCAAGTTCGGAGCAGCCGTTGCGGCAGCCGAAGAAGCCCTTCGCTAAAGGATGAAAGTTCTAGTCGCAGAACCGCTAGCGGAAGAGGGGATCGCCCTTTTATCGTCGGTCGCTGAGGTGGTTGCCCCTGGGACGATCGACAGGCAAACACTTCTCGACACCATCGGCCAATACGACGCGCTGATCGTTCGCTCCGCAACCAAGGTCGATAAAGAAGTGATCGACAAGGCGACGAATCTCAAAGTGATAGGCCGGGCGGGCGTTGGGTTGGACAACATCGATGTCGAGGCCGCAACGCGCAAAGGTGTTGTAGTTGTGAACGCTCCCCAATCGAACATCCTGTCGGCGGCCGAGCACACCATGGGACTGCTGTTAGCGATGGCCCGCAACATCCCTGCGGCAGACGCGTCTTTGAAGAACGGACAATGGGAGCGCGATCGATTCACGGGTGTTGAACTCCACGGCAAAACACTTGGGGTCCTTGGCCTCGGCCGCATCGGAACCTTGGTTGCGCAGAGAGCCTCGGCGTTCGGTATGCGCATCGTCGCATCGGATCCTTATGTTTCTTCATCACGGGCCAGCCAGATGGGTATAGAACTCATGGCTTCGGTCGAGGAACTATGCGCGGTCTCAGATTTCATCACCGTTCACATGCCAAAGACATCTGAGACCAAGGCGATATTGGGTGAGAAGGCCTTCGCTGCGATGAAACCCGGAGCGCGCATCATCAATGCTGCCCGCGGTGGGATCGTGGACGAGGATGCATTGCTTCGAGCACTTAAGGATGGCAGGGTTGCCGCGGCCGCTCTGGATGTTTTCGAACAAGAACCGCCTGGACAGAGCCCGCTGGTCGAGTGGCCAACGGTGGTGGTTACGCCCCACCTTGGAGCTTCGACCGAAGAGGCCCAGACCAAAGCGGGGATGGGGATCGCCGAGCAGGTGACGCTTGCACTCAAAGGCGAGTTCGCACCTTTCGCCGTCAATATCCAGGGTGGCGCCGAATACGTCGAGATGCTGAAGCCCTTTATCCCGCTTGCGGAGAAAGTGGGATCGATCTTGAATGGGCTCGCAGGCTCCGGCATCAATGCTGTGCATTTCGAGTACCACGGCACCGTTGCCGAGCACGACACGCGCATCTTGACCCTCGCCGGCCTCAAGGGACTGTTCTTAGCGGTCGTTCATGAACCCGTAACTTATGTGAATGCGCCTTTGCTAGCCGCGGACCGCGGGATCGAGGTAAAAGAAACACGCTCGGCCGTCTCGCGCGATTACGTGAATCTCGTTCTCATGAGGGCCGAGACCGATGCGGGTTCGATCGCGGTGGGGGCCTCGTTGGTTGGCAAGCATGATGAAGAGCGGATCGTCAGGGTGTTCGACTACACCATCGACATGCTGCCCGAGAGGTACATGCTGTTCATGCGCTACGCCGACCGGCCTGGTGTGATCGGTAAGGTCGGCACCGTGCTTGGTGATTCGGGTGTGAACATCGCCAGCATGCAGGTAAGTCGCGAAAATATCGGAGGGGAGGCTCTCATGGGGCTGACCGTAGACTCTGCCATCCCGCCCGACGCTCTTTCTGGGGTCGTGACAGCCATCGACGCCCGCGACGCCAAGTTCATCGACCTCGGACCCTGAGCAGGGGAGTTCGAAGTTCGGCGTACGGCCAAGGTTTCGTCCGATTTGGATACAATGAACACACAGCCACGTGGCCAGGCGTGGAGATGATCTGGAGGTCCTTGAATGCCCATCAACCCCACGAAGTTCGTTTGGATGGACGGCGAGTTGGTTCCCTGGGAGAAGGCCACGATCCACGTTCTGACTCACACCCTTCATTACGGATCTGGTGTTTTCGAGGGCATCCGTTGTTACGAAACGAAGAAGGGCCCAGCGGTTTTTCGACTCACCGAACACATCGAAAGGCTTCATCGGTCAGCCAAGATCTACATGATCGACGTGCCATTCGGCGTTGAGCAGTTGATCGAAGCCGTGAAAGAGACGGTTCGGGCGAACGAATTGCAGAGTTGCTACATCCGTCCTCTCGTTTATCACGGTTACGGCGAGATGGGGCTCAACCCAACGATCGTTCCGGTCAACGTTGCGATCGCGGCTTGGCACTGGGGTGCATACCTTGGCGACGACTGTTTCACCACAGGGGTCCGCACCACCATCTCTTCGTGGCGACGCTACGACCACAACTCATTGCCTCCTGCAGCGAAAGCAACAGGCCAGTATCTGAACTCTGGTCTGGCCAAGGTCGAGGCGATCAAGGCCGGATACGCAGAAGCGATCATGCTGAACTCCGAGGGCTACATCGCCGACGCAACAGGCGAGAATGTTTTCCTCATCCAAGATGGCGTTCTGCTGACTCCGCCTCTGTCGGCCGGACCTCTCGGGGGCATAACCAGGGCCTCGGTCATGACCATAGCCAAAGACCTTGGCCTGCCGGTCAAGGAACGGAGCCTCGTAAGAGCCGACCTGTATACCGCAGAAGAAGCATTCATGACAGGAACTGCTGCCGAGTTGGTGCCGATCAGATCGGTCGACGATCGTGAACTTGGGGACCCCGGCCCGATGACCAAGAAGATCCAAGAGGTTTTCTTCGCCACCCTGAAGGGTGAGGTTGAGAAGTACTCCGACTGGAACGAATACGTTTGATCGAGTATTTCTCCTCGAAGTACTAGCGGGCTAAACGCTTTCGGGTTACAATCCTTTTTCCTTCGGGTCGGTCGGGCGCTCCCATTTTGGCGTTTCTCTAACGCTGTCCGCTTTTCAACGGTGAATAACCGTCCCCACTGGGGCTGAAGCCAGCGCACAGCGCATCAGTAACTAGCTTCGAAAGGTTCTTTGCATGCGCAATCACGCGCTTCGTCGTTTAACTCCATACGTAAAGCCGTATCTACCGGCGCTCATCCTTGCGGTGGTCCTCGCTTTCGGCGAGATCGGTGCGGAATCATCGATCCCTCTGCTCACGCGCCGGGTCATCGATGTCGCGATCAAGAAGGGCCACCCAAACATGCTTTTGCCACTGGTCGGACTGATCTTGTTCCTTGGTGGGTTCGAGATGTTCCTTGCCTTCCAGCGTCGCAGGGTGGCCTCTCGTGCCGTTCTGCAGCTAGAAACCGACCTTCGCGACGAGCTTTACGCACACCTACAGCGGCTGCATGTTTCGTTCCACGACTCCTGGCAATCGGGGCAGTTGCTGTCGCGCGCCATCAACGACATCAACTCGATAAGGCGGTTCGTGGGGTTCGGGGCCCCCTTCCTGATCATCGTGACCGTTCAGTTCTTCGTGATCGTGGGTCTTATGTTCAAGTTGGACGTTGCGCTCGCCACCGTTTGCGCTGTTGGGATCCTTCCGGTGGGGTGGATCAGCCACTACTTCGGCAAGAGTTACCGGGTGATCGCCAGGCAGGTCCAAGACCAGCAGGGCGACCTTGGGACCATCATCGAAGAGTCGGCGACCGGGATCAGGATCGTCAAGGCATTCGGCAGGCGCCCCGAGATGCTCACCAAGTTCCGCACGCAGGCAGTCAAGTTGCAGGGCACGAACATGAAGTGGGTGAGACTGATCTCGCGGATCTGGCCAACGTTCGACGCGCCGGCGAACATCCTGACCGGAGTGATCTTGGTGGTCGGGGGCAGCGCGGTGATCGGGCATAAGTTGACCCTCGGCACGCTTGTTGCCTTCATCTCGTACTTAGCGATGCTCGTTTGGCCGGTCGATGCTCTTGGCTGGATCCTGGCGATGATGGAAGAAAGCCGTACTGCAACCGAGCGATTGTTCGAAGTGCTCGACACGGTCCCCGGCGTTGCCGACCTTCCAGGCGCGCATGAGTTGGTCGATTGCACGGGCCGCATCACCATCAAGGGAGTTTCTTTCCGGTATGACGAGCATCGCGACCAGGTCTTGAAAGATGTGAACCTCGAGATAAGGCCGGGCGAAACGCTCGCCCTCGTTGGAAAGACCGGGTGCGGCAAGTCAACCCTTGCGATGTTGATCCCGCGCCTTTACGACGTGAACCATGGAGGGGTCATGATCGATGGAGTCGATGTGCGCAACATCAAGTTGTCGTCGCTGCGTTCGCATGTAGGTGTTGCCTTCGAAGATCCGATCCTGTTCTCGGCAAGCGTTCGCGAGAACCTGCTGATGGGGCGACCCGACGCGAGCGACGACGAAGTCAAAGAGGCACTCGAAACCGCTCAGGCAGACTTCGTTCATGAGCTGCCCTTCGGGCTTGATACTCGCGTGGGCGAGCAAGGACACACGCTCTCGGGTGGTCAGAGGCAGCGACTCGCTTTAGCGCGGGCCGTGCTCGGTAGACCTCAGATATTGGTCCTGGACGATCCGCTGTCGTCGGTCGATGTGCACACCGAAGAGATGATCGAGCGCGCTCTTGCCAGCGTCTTGGACGGAGTGACCGCGGTGGTTGTGGTTCATCGTCCATCGACCCTGTCATTGGCCGACCGCGTTGCCCTGCTCGACGAAGGATCGATCGTTGCGGTGGGAACGCACCATGAACTCATGGAATCGGTCCCCATGTATCGGGCGATCTTGTCGCAAGAGGCAGAAGAGATAGACAAGCAGGCTGAGGAGATGTCGGTATGAGTGAAGCAACCGATTCCTGGAGGGGAGTCGCAAGCGAAGAGAACAAAGAACAAGACCTCCCTATTGGGGTGTCTGCGATGCTTCGCAGTAGAAGCAGGGTGCTGCTCGGATCTTTGCTCGCGCCATACAAGAGGGCGCTGGCGCTGACCTCTTTGTTCATGGCCGTGAACATGGCGACGTACCTGGGGACCCCTCACCTCATCCAGATCATCATCGACCGCGGAGTTGTCGCGGGTAATCACCGTTTGCTGCTCAGGTTGGTTGGGCTACTGATAGCGATCATGATTGCCAATAACATCACCTGGGGCCTGTTCCTTTATGTCTCAGGCAAGATGGGTCAGAACGTCCTGCTCGATCTTCGGGTCAGGCTCTTCGATAAGTTCCAGGTCCTGTCGCTCGCATTCCACGAGAGATATACGTCCGGAAGGGTCGTTGCGCGACTCACCAACGACATCGACGCGCTGTCCGAACTGCTTCAAACAGGACTGCACGAAGCCCTCACGAGCATCCTGGCGGTCGTTGGCATCGCGATCATCCTTCTCATCAAAGAGCCGAGGTTGGCCGCGGCGACGCTTGTCTCTTTCCCTTTGGTGATAGGTCTAACTTGGTGGTTCCGCAAGCATTCCGAGAAGGCATACCGAGCCGTGCGCGACGCGGTTGCGCTGGTCATCGTTTTCTACAACGAATCGCTTGGGGGCATCAGGGCTGTCCATGCGTTCAGACGCGAGCCGCGCAACAAGGCGATCTTCGGGGGCCTGAACGGACGCTATCGAGACGCTAACTACGACTCCAACATCCTTGCGGCGAAGTATGGCCCTGGCGTCAGGTTCCTCGGAAGACTCTCGAACGCCATCGTTCTGCTCTACGGCGGACACCTGGTTCTTACTCATCAGATGTCCATCGGTGTGATGGTGGGATTCACGATGTATCTGGGGCGATTCTTCGGTCCACTTCAAGATCTCAGCCAGTTCTACAACGTGTTCCAAGCGGCTTCTTCGGCCCTCGAGAAGCTCTCCGGTGTCCTTGAAGAGCCTCCTTCGGTTCCGGAACCGGGCAACCCGGTTGTTCCCGACCGCGTCGATGGTCGCGTTACATTCGAGCACGTGACGTTCGCTTACCGAGACAAAAGCGTGTTGCACGATGTGACCCTTGATGTGCCCGCGGGTCAAACGGTCGCGCTCGTTGGTAAGACGGGGGCCGGCAAGTCGACCATGGCCAAGATGATCGCCCGCTTCTACGACCCGACCGAAGGAACCATCTCGATCGACGGCATCGATGCGCGCCAGTTCCCCGAGTGGAGACTTCGCCAAGCGGTTGCAGTCGTCACTCAGGAAAGCTTTTTGTTTGGGGGCACGGTCGCCGACAACATCATCTTCGGACGTCCAACCGCAACCCGCGATGAGGTCGAGGATGCGGCGCGGGCGATAGGCGCATACGACTTCATCGCGTCCTTGCCCGACGGGTTCGATACAGATGTGAAGCGCCGCGGGGGCAGGCTGTCGGCTGGTCAGCGTCAGTTGATCGCATTCGCCCGCGCGTTCCTTGCCGACCCGAGCATATTGATCCTAGATGAGGCAACGTCATCGCTTGACATTCCGACCGAGCGCTTGGTTCAACATGCCCTGCGAACGCTGCTTTCAGACCGCACGGCGTTCATCATCGCTCACCGTTTGACCACGGTAGAGATCGCCGATCGTGTTTTGGTTGTCGATGACGGACGGGTCGTCGAAGATGGGTCGCCGGCCGAACTGATAGCCGGTGCAGGCCGCTACGCAGCCCTTCATGAACAATGGCTGCAGAGCCTGGCTTCGTAGGCCCGTTCGTTCGCATCGCGCCGCACATCAACCGGATAGGCTGAGGCCATGTCGCTCAGGGTCCGCATCGCGCCTGCACCTAGCGGGTCGCTTCATGTTGGAAATGTTCGAACATTCCTGTTCGTGTGGTTGTTCGCGCGCAAACATGGCGCGACCTTCATCTTGAGGATCGAAGACACCGACAAGGCGCGCTATACCGAAGAGGCCTATGAGGCAGCGCTTCAAGATCTTCGCTGGCTCGGCCTGGATTGGGATGAGGGCCCCGAGGTCGGGGGCGATCACGGCCCGTACCGCCAATCGGAGCGCGCCGCACGCCATCACGACGTAGCCATGGGGTTGCTGGAGAGTGGGGCGGCCTACAAGTGTTATTGCACGAAGCAAGAGCTGGCTGAGCGCAATGAACTAGCAAGGGCCGAAGGACGCAAGCCAGGCTATGACGGCAGGTGCTTCGCACTGACCGCTTCCGAACGTGCCGAGCGCGATGCCGCCGGAGTTGAATCGGTTGTCCGTTTCCATGTTCCCGAAGGTAAGACCGAGTTCGATGACTTGGTGATCGGACACGTTGTTGTCGATCACGAGCAGATCGACGACTTCGTGATCATGCGCTCCGATGGTTCTACTCTTTACCACCTTGGAGTAGTGGTCGACGATGGCGACATGGATATCACCCATGTCATCCGCGGCGACGACCACCTGTCGAACACGCCCAAGCAGATATTGATGCATCAAGCATTGGGCAATCAGGTCCCCACGTTCGGTCACGTGCCTCAGGTTTTCGGCAGCGATGGCAAGCCGCTCAGCAAACGCCACGGTTCAACATCGGTGGCTGAGTTCCGCGACGGCGGCTATCTGTCCGACGCCTTGTTCAACTTCCTCGCTTTCCTCGGCTGGGGGACCGCCGATGACGCGATATTGAGCAAGGAAGAACTGATCGAACGATTCGAGATCACAGACGTTCATGCCTCACCTGCAAGGTTCGATTTCGTCAAGTTGGATTGGATGAATGGCGAATACATCAGGATGCTGGAACCGCAGGTGTTGGAGGGCGAGCTCATCCCGTTCCTGGCAGCGCAGAGCCTTATCGACGAACAGCCCACCGAGTCGCAGGCGGCATTGGTCAAGGCGATCGTTCCTTTGGTCCAGACCCGCATCGAGCGTTTGGATATGGCCCCCGGACTCGTGAGGGGGATCTTCCGTGATGTCGAGATAGATCCGGGGGCTTTCGAGAAAGTCATGAAGCAAGATTTCGTTCCGGCTCTTCTCGATGCATCGACAGAACGGTTGAATGACCTGCAAGTTTGGTCTCTCGAAGGCATCGAGGCTGCACTGCGCGATGCGGTGGGGGCTCTCGAATTGAAAGCGCGCACCGGGTTCGTGCCTCTGTATGTTGCGATCTCGGGTTCATCGAAGTCGGCACCGCTGTTCGACTCGATGTTTTTGATCGGCAAAGATGAGTCCCTCAAACGATTGATGTCGGCGAAGCTTCTGGTCAGCGGCTGAAATGAAGCGTTTCACCGCCGTTCTTTTGGCTAGCGCATTCTGGTTGTCGGCGTGTCAAGGAACCCCCAAACCAAGCGTTTCGTCCAGCCCAAGACCTGTTCCCTCGGTCGATGAGTCACCGGTTGGCCCTGCATCACCGTCCAAGGTGTTGGCCTCGCCAACACCTTTAACCAAAGGATCCCCGTCGTCTTCGCGCGCGGTTGCCGGGTGTCGTTATGCATTCCCGGTGAGACCTGCTTCTTCCACGCATTACGTCGCGGCGCATCATGACTATCCGGCCACCGATATATTCGCTCCGAAAGGCACCGATGTTGTAGCGGCAACCGATGGGATCGTCGATTGGGTCTCGTACACCGACACTTGGGACTCCAAGGTCGATGACCCCGCTACTCGTGGGGGCCTGTCGGTAGCTATCGTCGGTGGCGATGGTGTGCGTTACTACGGTTCTCACATGCTCGACATCGCGGCGGGTATCAAGGTTGGGTCGCGAGTAGCGGTTGGCACTCTGCTTGGGCACGTCGATTCGACGGGAGACGCAAGGGGCATCTCGCCGCATCTGCACTTCGGTATCTCGCACCCGACGACACCTGAGGATTGGAAGGTACGTCGCGGCGAGGTGAGGCCCTTTGAGTATCTGAATGATTGGAGGGCTGGCAAGATGACCACTCCGGCGGTTACGGGGGCCGGAGTGCATCGTTGTAGAGGGTGAGGAAAGCTGCCGGGGAAGGACTTGAACCTTCAACTTCCTGATCCAGAATCAGGCGATCTGCCAATTGATCTACCCGGCAATGGGAGCAATGTTATCAAGGTAGGTTGCCCGTAACCTAGAGGGCTATCATCCACTAGGTCATGTCCTTCGTAACCCGCTTATCGTGCCCCCGCTGCGGGCTGACATACGGCCACCGCGATGTTCATAACCTCTGCGGTTGTGGATCGCCCCTATTGGTCGATTATGACCTCGTCGCGATCGATGCCGGTGTGACGAAGCAAGATATCGCCCATCGAGACCCCAATATGTGGCGCTACCGAGAGTTCCTTCCCGTTGACGGCGAAGAGATAGTAAACCTCGGCGAGGGTTTCACCCCGCTAATGGCCATCAACGAACCTCGAAGACTGGATATCGATGCGGAACTGTGGATAAAGGATGAAGGCGTGAATCCCACTGGGAGTTTCAAAGCTAGGGGTGCATCTTGTGGGATCTCGCGAGCCGTTGAGTTGGGCATCAAGCATGTGGGGTTACCAACGGCGGGAAATGCCGGCGGGGCATGGGCCTGCTACGGCGCAGCCGCAGGAGTTGGCGTTCATGTGGTCATGCCGCGCGATGCCCCCGAGATCAACAAGCTTGAGTGCGCATTGTTTGGAGCCGACCTGTTGTTGGTTGATGGTTTGATCTCGGATGCAGGGAAAGTAGTTGCTCGGGGCGTTGAAGAACAAGGTTGGTTCGATGCTTCAACGCTGAAAGAGCCCTATCGCATCGAAGGAAAGAAAACGATCGGCCTCGAGATCGCCGAGCAGTTGGATTGGACCTTGCCCGACGTGATCATCTATCCGGCGGGCGGGGGAGTGGGAGCGATCGGAATAGATCGCGCTATCAATCAACTCCTCGCGATGGGCTGGGTTAAGGGTACCGCGCCGCGTATGGTGATCGTTCAGGCCGAAGGGTGCGCGCCATTGGTTCGCGCGTTCGATGAAGGTGCGATGGCGTCTGAGTTCTGGGAAGGCGCAAGGACCGTAGCGTCGGGTTTGCGTGTTCCGAAGGCGATCGGTGATTTTCTGGTGCTCGATGCAGTGCGGCGCACCGGAGGAACGGCGGTCGCGGTAAGCGATGAAGAGATCTTGACTGCGATGGGCAATTTGGCTCGCGTTACGGGCCTGCTTGCGGCCCCCGAGGGGGCCGCCACAGTTGCAGCCGCCCAGCGCTTATCCGCCGAGGGATGGATAAGGCCCGACGAACGAGTCGTGCTGATCAACACCGGAAATGGTGTGAAGTACCCGAATGAGATGAGGGCCGCAGCGGCGCGACTACTCTGACCTTGGTTCGAGGTCCTTCACGGCTGGTCCCTGGATGACCTTTCCTTCGAGGTCGAACCGCGAGCCATGGCACGGGCAATCCCAGGTTTTTTCAGCGCCGTTGAAGGAAACGAGACATCCCATGTGGGTGCAGGCCGGGGAGACCGCCTTCAAGGCTCCGGACTCATCGCGATAGGCGGCGACCTTTTCACCATCCAACTCCACCAGACCGCCTTCACCGTTTCTCAGGGTTTGCGCGGCGGGGACCGAGATCGTTCTTAATCGGTCGCCGAGCAGATGGTCCACGGAAGCGGCGCTTTGCTTGATCACTTCTTTGGCAGACTTCAACACGTCGAGCCGGGTTGAGTCGAAGAACTTTGCCCATGGATTCTCGACGCCCGTGATGCGATCGGCCAGGATCATCGCGGCAGCCGTCCCGTTGGTCATTCCCCACTTATTGAACCCGGTGGCGACGAAGATGCGGTCCTCATTGGGGCCATTCGCGCCGATGAAGGGGACGCCATCTGCGGGCATGTAGTCCTGTGCGGACCAACGGTTCTCGATCTTGGAGACATCGAAACGACTGCGCGCCCATGCTTCAAGGGTCTGGTAGCGCTTCTCGGTATCGGGTTCTTCACCGACACGGTGATTCTCGCCGCCGATTATCACAAGGTCATCGCCAAGCGCTGGATGAGGGCGGACTGAGCGCGAGGGAGTGTCGATGCTGATGTACATGCCATGCGGCGCTTTACCTGGGATCCTGACCGCGAGCGCGTAAGACCGTTCGGGGATGGTCCGTCCGAAGTAAAGACCTTTGTCCACTGTTGGGATATGTGTTGCGATGATCAGATGATCCGCATTGATCGATCCTTTGTCGGTCTCGACTATCAGGCGATCGCCCTTATCTACATCGAGGAACTTCGTTGTTTCGAAAACCGCGCTTCCATCACCATCGATGGCGGTTGCCAGTGCGATGCAGTATTTCCTCGGATGGAATAGGGCCTGATCATCGAAGCGGATGGCCGCCTTCACCGCATAGGGCAGATCGATCTCTTCAACGAGCGCGGCCGGAAGACCGAGAGCGAGTGTCGCTTCGACTTCTTTCTGAATATCAGAGACGAGGTCCTGGCTTTCCGTATAAGTGAAAGCGGGCTGTGGCGAATGATCGCAGTCGATGTCAAATTCCTCAATGAGGTCTGCGATCTTTTGTATAGCGGCCTGATTCGCCTGCGCATAAACAAGAGCATTGTCATGCCCGAAGTCTTTCGTCAGTTGCGTGTACGTGAGTGAGTGCAGCGATGTGACCTTCGCTGTCGTGTAACCCGTCACGCCAGAGGCGATACGGTCGGACTCGATAAGCGCGACCTTGCGGCCACGTTGTTTTAGCAGAAGGGCAGCAGTTAGGCCGGTGATCCCTCCGCCGGCGACAACCACGTCGAAGTCAGCGTCGCCGGTCAGTGGCGGGAACGTCGCCGAAGAGTTTGTTGTTGAGATCCATATCGATTCATTCTGTTGATGCAACTTTCCCATCGAAGAACTCCTTCATGTCGGAAACGAAGTCCTACCCAAAGTCTGTGATTCCAAAAATGGCTCAAATGGCAAATGCCAATCTCCTGAAGGGCCCAATCGTGGTTTGATGCCCGCTAGGATGGTTGGTTTAGGACGGTCGCATGGAACAATCTGAACATGACAAAAGGATCGACTACATCGAAATTGCGTCCGCGGATATTCCGTCGGCAAAGAAGTTCTATTCTGCAGTCTTCGGCTGGAACTTTGTTGACTACGGTCCCGGCTACGCGAGCTTCAATGACGGCAGGTTGTCTGGTGGCTTTGGCAACGAAGCCCACGAGGAAGGCCGTTCGGTTCTGATAGTGCTTTACGCAACAGACCTCGACCTGGTCAAGAAGCAGGTTGTCGAGGAAGGGGGAACGATCACTAGGGAAACCTTTTCGTTCCCTGGAGGCCGCCGCTTTCACTTCACCGACCCTGGGGGCCTGGAGCTCGCGGTCTGGTCCGAGTGACCACTCGCAAGAAGCCGATCTTCGAGTTTCGATCGAAGCTCCAAAGTAGCGGCACAGGCGGAGGTGGCCATTTCGTGAAGGTCCCCGAGGAAGTAGTCCATTCCCTCGGGGCGGGAAAACGGCCTGCGGTCCGCGCTTCATTCAACGGTATCGATTACAGGGGCCGAGTGGTGAGGATGGGCGATTCGTATTGCATCGGAGTCCTAAAAGCCATCATCGAAGAGACTGGCCTGCGACCAGGTGGCGTGGTGGATGTGAAGCTGGCGCTGGACGACGAGCCCAGAACGGTGGAAGTGCCACCCGAGTTGATGGCGGCCCTTAGGAAGAACAAGCGGCTGCAGGACGCTTGGGATTCACTTTCTTATACGCATCGAAAGGAATGGGCACGAGCCATAGAGCAGGCCAAGAAACCCGAAACCAAGCAGCGGCGGGTCCAGCAAGCGATCGATTCTCTGACGAAGGGCTAGCGCTGAGTCTGAAGATGCTGTACTGCGGACGCCTACCAATGGATCTCAGAATTTTGGTCATAATGTCGGCCTAGCCCCCGTCGTCTAGCGGCCTAGGACACCGCCCTCTCAAGGCGGAGATCACGGGTTCGAAACCCGTCGGGGGTACCAATTTGGAACCTAATCGCGCCTATTCAAACCCCATTTCGTAAAGGTTCTCCTACGGCTCTCAAGTCTCGGCAAGGAGTCGGTCCACCGCTGCCCTCAAGCCTGGGAGATCGCGCTCGATAGTTTCCCAAACGATTTCGAGATCCAGAATGAAATAGCCATGAATCAGACGGTCTCTCATCCCAATGACCAGCTGCCACGGCACTTCGGGTGCCGCCTCGAGCAAGCGGACAAGGATATGCCGTGCAGCTTCGCCGAGGACCTCCAGGTTTCGGATAACTGCATCCTGCGTAGCCTCAGACTCGAAGAATTGAGTGCGCCCTGAAGCCGTGTATTCCGCGATCCGGCGAAGAGCATCCTGGATGTCTTCGAGCCAAAGCCGTTCGTCCCTAGGCTGCAATTAGGGGCTTGGCCTCGGCCAGAATTCGCTCACGAAGGCGAGGGTGTAGCTCTGCCTCCGTCACCACCTCTACGGGGAACCCCAGGTGTTCGATTAACTCCTGCTCGATTGCGATGAGGCTGAGAAGGGTGGCCTCAGGCGGCAGAGTGACAAGGATGTCCAGATCGCTCTGTTCTGTGGCGTCCCCTCTTGCGTATGAGCCGAAAATCCTAATGTCACGTGCTCCGTGTTTGGACGCGATCTTGAGTATGTCTTGGACTGGCAGATCGTCCACGTCATCCACCTCCTAGCAATCAGGATATCTGACCGCCGATCAAATCTGAAGCGCACCGGGTTGCGTAGAGGGAATCTGAATTGGATTCACACTAACTCCACAACCTCGGTCAATGCATCGTAATAGCTCCTCTCGAGTTCCACGGGTGGGATGTCTCCGATCTCACCATGAAGCCTTCTGTGATTGAACCACTAGATCCACTCCAGGGTGGCGAACTCGACATGCTCCCTGGTTAAACCTGCCGTTCACGCCCGAGTCATTCGAGGCATCTTACGCGATGAACTCTCTGCTTCACGTCCCGAACGCCCTTCTTCCAGAGGTGCTAGAGGAATTGCGCAAGGTTCTCGTCTCAGGGGGACTTTTCCTTCTGGGGGTTTACGAAGAAGAACCGTTCGAGGGTGATGCTCCCGAGGACTCGTATGAGCCCCCGCGATTCTTTTCTTTCCGTTCCGACGACCAGATGGTTGCGTTTGTCGAACCCATGTTCCAAGTCTTGGACTTCCATGACGTTGAGCCGGAAGGAGTCCACTTTCAGTCTCTTACCCTCCGGAAGAGGTAACCGTGGACCCCGATGTAATTCCATGATTCCGGACCGTGGTCGCGCCTGGTCTCGCTGTGCCTGAGCCGGGCTCACGAATTTGAAAGAAGTCAGACCATATTTCTGAGAGCATTCATCCGATGAAGCCGCCCGATGACTGCCTTGCCTGCCAGGCAAGAGCAGGGAAGATCAGATTGAACCCCGCCCCCGAGATCTATTCCGGCGAACATTGGATCGTCGAACACATCGAACCGACCGACATCTTAGGGTGGGTGGTGCTAGCCACCCGTGAACACCGGCATGCGATGCACGATCTCGTTCCTGCCGAGTGGGCCGAGGTGACATCGGTGCTTCCGGCCTTATGCCAGGCGATTCGAAATGTGACGGGTTGCGAGAAGGAGTACCTCGCTCAGTTCGCCGAGCAGGACGGTTTCAACCATGTCCACATCCATGTGATCCCCAGGATGCCAACGTGGCCGGTCGAATGGCGAGGTTTTAGTGTCAGCTCAGCGATAGGTAAAAACGCCAAGCAACCGATCTCCGCGGAAAGGATGTCGGAGTTCGCGCTTCGGCTGAAGGCGGAACTGGAGCGGTTGCTCGGATGACCGCTGCAGAAAATCTCCCTATCAAGGCCGTCATTTTTGACATTGGGGGGGGTCGTTCTGCCCTTCGCAACGCTCGAAGAGGGCCACGACCATAAGTGGGAACGGATACTTAACCTTGAGCAAGGTGCCATCGCACAGCTGATCTGGAATCACGAGAATGTTCGACGCGCAGGGACCGGGGAGATGTCGTTCCTCGAGTTCCAATCATGGGACGGTAAAGAGCTGCGGCTGAGCAGCGATCAACTCAAGGAGTGGCACGAAGATATGTGGGCGCTGGTGGAATTCGACGGGTCCATAGCTGCTTGGATCCGGGTGTTACGAAAGAGCATGAAGGTAGCTTTCCTTTCCAATGCCTGGTCAGACGATCGCAAAGAGCTGTCTGAACGCTTTGCATTGGAAGATCTGGCCGACTTGATAATCATCTCAGGGGAGGAAGGTGTCTCTAAACCGAATCCGCGTATATATGAACTTACGCTTGAGAGACTTGGACTTGCGCCCGAACAAACCGTATTTGTTGACGACCGGCCAGAGAACGTTGAAGCAGCGGTACGGCTTGGAATGAACGGCGTGCTCAGGCAGACGACAGAACAGATGATGCGCGATGTGAATGCCTTAACTACCATCCTTTACTCGTAGCCTTGACGAAGAGACACTTGAGGACGTCATGGCCGGAAAGATGAAGCTTACTGAGTTAGCTCTTGTCCGCTCAGATCGTGAAAGTGAATCTGTTCAACATCCTGGCGCGGGCCCCCGTTGATAACGACACTGTATCCATCTGGCTCAAGCCCCAAGTCCGCAACGATCTTCTGGATCGTGAGGAAAACGCCGCGTAGCACGTCGGCGTCTTCGACCGAGAGATGCATCAACGTCTTGATGGCGCGTTTGGGAACCACTACCACATGGGTTTCGTGAGTCGGTTCGGGATGCCGAAAAGCGACAACGAGATCTGTCTCATGAAGTTTGTCCACGGGCATCAATCTAGTCGCATGGGCGAAGCTCCACCTAATGATCGAGTTGCCGAGGGGCGTTCGCGCGATTTTGAATAGTGACCTAGACAGAGCCTTCACGGAACCTCACCGAGTCCCAAGTTTCGATTATGGGCGAGCGGCGGATGATGTGCGTTAGATCCCAATCCAAGTTGGAGCCCGACTCCCTCAACAACTGACTTCTCGCACCTTCGAGACACCACGCCCACCATACAGGAGTCATCAAAGCCAGTTCCGCTGCCGAGAGCGGATCGACTTTCCATTCAGCCGTGAACAACATCGTCATGCTGGCCCCAACATGACAGTGCGAAGTCCGCGACGCGGTGATTGAGGTGCGCCATGTCGAAGTCGAGAATCGCGGTCAGGTGTTGAGACCGGAAGCGGAGGTTCCAGAGAGCGAAGTCTCCGTGAATGATGATCGCAGGAAGTGTTTCAGTGTGGAGCTCTCGAAGTCGTTCTTGTGCTCTTTCAGAATGCCATCTTAGAACCCTTGCTTCGTCCGGACGGGTTCGTTCGAGTGAGGCGAGAATCTCTTGTGGTGCGGGTCCCTCCGTCCAGGACCCCATACTTCCTCGGTGAGCAGCAGCCGCTCCCTCTGAGCCTCCAGCGTCTTGAGGCGGTCCTTCAAGTCCTCGAACGCGCTAGAGTCGTCCTCGTTCAAGGTCTCGGACTCGGCGTGGAAACTGATCAGACGGTTGATGGCATCCCGCTGCTTCACGATCTTGCGGTCGATCCTGGGCAAATCTGAGTCGACGTCGGTGATGGATTTGCCTTCCGAATCCGCGGTAGGCGGACCCGGTCGCGCCCACCTCTCGATCTTTCCTCATCGAGCAGAAGCCTGGGCTGGGCCCAAAGTGCTGAAATCGACCATTTCGGGCGCGGGAAAGAGTGGATTCCAAAGCAGGTATTGCACGCCGAACGTCGAATAGTGAAAGTGAGGCGAGGTTCTCGCCTTGGAAAATTCTTTGAGCGATGCGGGAGTTTCGTTGTTGACGAGAAAGTTGGTGCTGATGAGGGTTGGACAAAAGCGAACAATCGCGGCCCGTGTCGGAGTACTTATACTTCTCTCCCTGGCATGGACGAATGCCTCGGCCGCAGCCCTTCCCGAGTTGCCTCCGCTTTATTCGATTTACGGGGACGTGACCGACACCATTGGACGCCCTCTACAGGGTGTTCGGGTAACCGACGACAGTGGTCATTCAAGCGACACCAACGCTGAAGGTCGCTTCACCATGCAGGGAACTGAGTTTGGAAGTGTCAGGCTATTAGCGGTTCGAAATGACCTCGAAACCCGTCAGGACACCTTCGAGGTGACGCTTCCGTTGGGAACCTATCGGCATGATTTTTCAAATATGCTTTTCCGGTTCACTTCCGATCTTCCTCGAAAGTACGTATCAACGGCTTCCCAGTCCGGTCAATTGACTGCATACGCAAATAGCTGGGCGCCGGGGAACGGTGTCCCCGGGCTCAACGGAGCGTCCTGTGTTCGAATTTCCGATAGCCGCGCAAATGTTTCCAGGGACATGACTTGGGAGCAAGACTCGGGCAGCTATAGCATTTGGTCGATCGTTATCGATATTCCGCAGGGCACGCCAGAGGGACAGTATTCTTTGAAATCTTGGGCATACGATTGCGGGGGTCTAACGAGTCTTTCCTTTACACCAATCAAGAATTATACGGTTGATAATTCTGCGCCCATAATTACCGACATAGTTCCAAGAGATCCAAACCAGGCAGGGCAACCGATACGGGCCCATGTGGCCGATCAAGGGCCATCGGGCATTCGCCTTAATGGCATAACGTTCCTTCTCACGGATGTCACTGAGGGAGGAAGCCCCGTAAGCTACTCAGCCAATTACAACGCGACTTCGCAATTGGCCACCTCAACCGAAACCCCTGCATTTATCGATGGCCACGATTACTTGATCAGCGTTACAGCGGTCGATCGGGCGGGCAACGAGCATACGTTTGGTCCACAATCGTATTAGGGTCAGGTGCAGCACCCTCACCGACTGACATGGATCTCGGAGTCAGCTTTCAAGACCGTCCTCGCGGAAACCTTGGCGTCACACGTGTCCTGAGGATGCTTGCTTGACATCGACTTCGGACGTCACTAACCCTGGAGCGTTATGACGAATGGCCCGTACAGAAGGTGCGCGGGATCTGGTGTTGATGTCGCCACGCGTAAATCGTTTGTTCGCTGATTTCAAGATCACGCGCGATGCTACGCCCGATACGGCGAGCGCGTCGTTACTTCTTGACACGCTCGATGGAGCCGAATTCTTTGACGTGCGCTTCCGTCTTACAGATCGCGAAGGGTTGCGCGCGAAGCTCGTCGTCGATACCCCCTAGGTCGGCCTAGCATTCCGGCAAGGATCGAAATCTCACTGCGTTCGTTGTGGTTGTCTTCGTTGCCTCTTAAGCCGGTCAGTCTGCCGGTGCACGGCGGGTATGAGTTCAGTATTCCAGCGTTGCCCGCCCCGGCGGTGGAGGAGATGCTGGCGGAGAAATTGGCGGCTTGGCGCAGGCGCCGAAAACTCCGGGGATCTTTACGATCTCTTCCTATTCGGCAAGGGTGGACTGGACGAAACGCTCATCTGGCGTCTGCTTTTCCTCAAGGTGTGGCATGACGTCGTCAATGACGGTCTTGGGGGAGGGCCATTCGATCCGGTAGAGATCATTGCCGACATGGACATCAAACGTATCGCCCTTGAAGACATTGGCCTTCTCACGCAACCCGTGGAGCCGGAAGCGTGCCTCAAGGCCGTGCGGTCTCGCTATGCCTTCGTAACCCGAATTGACGAAGTGGAGCACAGGTTGTCGCGATGCAATCCGGGTGACCGCCTCGAGGTCTCCCGGTTAGTAACTGAGCTTCGCGCTTAAAACAGCGACCATGGCCGGGCTCCGACGGGCCTTTCAGCGCGTATCGACTATCGGAAAAGTGTATCTGACAAGGATCAGTTGATCGGCGGACATATCGATCAACCTTCCAAACCGGAGCTAAACTGCTGGGCCGATTCCAAGATCTCCTCGGCCACGTCGCGCAAGGGTCTTGCGTCGTTGCTGACGACAAAATGGCCTATTGCCTTGGTCTCCAGCTTCTCTGACAATTCGACATGCGGTAGATCCGATCGGACCCGCATGCGAGGTCGCCACTCTTGACAAATGACGCCACTTCTGGCTAGATATGGTCATGAACAGAGTGAAGATCACTGAACTTAGAGATCATCTCTCTGAGCACCTTCGAGCGGTTCAACGGGGAGCAGAGGTCACGGTTATGGATCGGGACCTGCCGATAGCCCGCATCTTACCGATGCCTCAGTCCAACAAGCTTCAAATCATTTCGGCCACAAGAGACCTGAAGTCCATCCGCGCGCCGCGCCGCAAGGCCAGCTGGGCGACCGATTCAACCGCTCTACTTCTCGAGGAGCGCGGAGAACGCTGAACGTCTATATCGACTCTTCCATTCTTCTTCGAGTCGTCCTCGGAGAACCTGCACGACTTGGAATCTGGCCCAAGATAACGAGTCCTGTGTCGAGCGAACTGATAAGGGTTGAGTGTTTGCGAACGATCGACCGTGCGCGCGTCCGGCTGGGGCTGAGCGACAAAGAGGTCTCCCGACATCGCTCCGATGTGCTCGAAGCTTTAGATGCTCTTGCCCTGATCGTGATTGATAGACGTGTGCTTGAACGAGCGTCGGAACCATTTCCAACCGTTCTTGGTTCTCTGGACGCGATTCATCTATCGAGTGCCATCCTCGCCCGCGAGGAATTTGATCACCTTTTCCTTGCGACTCATGACGAACAACTTAGTATGGCAGCGCGGGCGGTTGGGTTCGAGGTTGAAGGAGCTTGAGTCGAAGAGGGGCGAGCGATAACTTCGACCTTTGACCCTGCAAACGCCAGTCAGAAGTGTTGAAAAATCCTTTCAGGGATATAGCGCGCGAACGTACCCCGGCGGGCGGGCTCGATACGGGAAGGCTATCCCCTCAGTCGATCCGGTTCCCTGAAACCGAAGTGCCCTCGGTTTGTTCGTGACCGGGTGCCCTTCACGAAAGATACGAACTCAAAAGGGCTCTGGGGACCTGGTGACGCGGAGGTATTCCGCCACATTCGCCATCGATCGGGCATTCCCAAAGCTAGTGAGCATCGGACCCGAAGGCAGCCAGATTTTCGATTGCTGAGCCACAGTCACCGGAGTTGAATCGTTGTTCGACGGAACTCTACGAGTCACCGCGGAGCTCGATTCGCAATGCCGCCTTTGGGGCACTCGAATGGCGGGTCGGCTGCCCGTTAAGAGGGCTTCGTACTGGATCTCGCTGCCCGCCATTCCGCGAGCTCCCGCGAGGTCCACCCTACTTCTGGGTTGGCTTTACGAAAACAGTGGAGCCTTGACATCGGTGGGTCCTACGTACGCGCTGCATAGCTCGTGACCGTCCTTCTCGGAACCATTCAAGCCGGATGATGTGGAGGACATCCAAGAAGATGAAGTGTTGCGAGGAGGTACCACCCGGTAGCAGCCGGTGATCGAGCCGCTCTCCCCAAAAGACAGTGGGTCCCACCAGGTCTCAAGTGCGTCCTTCACGAAGGTGTAGTCACCTGGATCAAAGAATAGCGCGGGTGAATCCAACGCGGTGCTCTGGTAAGGGGCGATCGCGTGCAAGCCCGTATCCACGGACTGAGGCTCGAGTCTGGGTCCCGCAAGCTGTATCGCATCGAAGATCATGAAGAAACCGGCGTAGTAGACGGGCGCCCATGAGGCATCCTGAGAGTTTGGTTCCATCTCGTTATACGCCCTGTAGCCGGGTTGCTCTTCTGGGGCTCCAACCTGCGACTGATTGCTGACCACCCAGGCATGCGACCATGCAATCTGGCCCTGGGCATTGCCCGTGGCGCCCCCGTCGATCTTGCCGTCGCCCAGCACTATCCATTGCGGTAGGTATCCCAAGCGTTCCGTCGCCTTGCTGATCTCGGCTTCCGACCCTCCCGCGTACAGTACGGTGTTGTAATTCCCGCGCCTCATCCGCAATGCATTGTTGGCGGCGACGGCCTGGTCTTTGGCTGTGGCCTCAAGCAGATACCCGGAATGGGGGTAGGTGAACACGTCGCGGTTGTCGATCAAGATCCCGCACGACTGTACCTTCTGCCTTACGAGTTGTCCGATGAGTTGCTCGACGGGATACGAGTAATCGGCCGTCGTGTAAATGGCGTAGGTCCTCGGCTGACCTGCGAAAGGTCCTTCGGTGACGTTGGTGACCTTCACTTTGTCGCAGACGTAGTTGGCATACAAATCCGCCCGATGCTCTGCATCAGGCCACCAGTTCCAGACATACGGGGCGTGCTTGCTGAAGAACAATCCTGACTGAGCAGCGGTATCGACTCCTGAGAAGACCATCACGCCATGACGGGCCATCGCGTCGTAATAGTCAGCCTTGAAGCTGCTGAGGCTGCCCACGTCTACCACCGCGAAGGGACTGATATGCAGGTAGTTATCCTCTGCCTCCGCACGCTGCTGAGCGGTCGATGGGAAGTCGGCCCCGTAATACGCGTAGAAATG
Organism: Actinomycetota bacterium; assembly: GCA_046262935.1. GTDB lineage: Bacteria > Actinomycetota > CADDZG01 > JAHWKV01 > JAHWKV01 > JBHELT01. The sequence goes on from JBHELT010000027.1 coordinate 28,078, forward strand.
GACGTGCCGGTTGTACGTTTGGAAACGAGCGTTGAAATACCGAGACAACGTGTTGGCAACACGAAGATATACATGCGGATCAGCGTCGGGCTTCCCGTCCCCGTTGCAATCGAGCAGGTCCACATCACAGTAGGTTCCTTTTGGGGGAGACTGCTCCGCATCGCTTCCATTAACAGTTATGGCCGTGTTCAGGTAAAGCAGCACCCTGACCTCGTCGCCGGTGACCCCTGGAGAGGTCTGCCCACCATTGTCACCTTCGAAGTAAGGCTGGCAGGGCGGCGAGTTGGGGTCTTCGGTTTGGCGGCCCGACTCGCACTTCTCGGAAACCGGCTGGTGGCCGATGTCAGCGGATGAGATAAACGGGACGGTTGCCGCCAGGATCGTGATGATTGCAGTAGCGATCAGGCGAATCGATTTGTCCGATTTGTTCAAAGATCTCCTCCCCAGATATCGGCCGAAGCACCCGGCCCTCTATCCATTCGGGAAAATCCCTTCAATTCCTTCTTTCAGGATCGAGATTCTGGTGCCCATGGCTGAAGCCCCCCAGAATGCCAGGTTCAGATCTCCGATGAACTTGACGCTTGGGAATGGGTCGAGGCCTGTGGGCTGATGATGACCCGATGCCTGGCCCTCCTGGGCTAAGCCACTTTGAGCCCCTGCCTGTCTCTCCTTCAGCTACCCGTAACCAGATCCGATACGAAAGACTCAACACGGCGACCGTTTCGACAATCCAGTGAAATGATGGTGTTTCATGATTGGTCTAACGTTGAAAGTGTTCGACCTTGAACGAAGGAGTGTTGAGGGTTGTTGATGGCCCCAGAGTCACCAAAAAAGCATCAACTCATCACGAAAACTTAGTGCGAACTCACAGAATTGCCAGGCGTATTCTCTGCGGGATGCTTCTCTCTGTGTCTGCCTGTTCTCCTCCAGTGAGCTACTTAAAGAGACCGCCTGCGGCCAGCCTGATCACCACGGGAACAAACCTAGGAATCGATTGGGAGATGTTCCGCGACGAGGGGCAAGGAAATTGTGTCAGCTTGTGGATGAAGGGCCGAGATAAATCATCAACCATCTGCGGATTCGAAATAGGTTAGAGCTTCGCTATTTCGTGACGGAGTTTCCACTCGACTTCAACGGGGGTCTCAAGGGAACCCGCCTGGTCGTGGATGGCAAGGAGATCGTCCCCAAAGAGGAGCATGATCCATGACTCCGAGTCGCCGGTTGAACAAGACTCTCCTATATCGGGCAGCCCCCATTTGCGATACCTGAACGTCCCTGGATCACGGATCGTAGGGGGGGCGGCATTTCGTCATCGGCCTGTGGACCTACAACCGCAAGACTTGCAACTCCTGGTGGAGAGAAGCAGGTTCTCTAGTCACCGGCATGGTCATTGGTCCTGCAGGGGGGAGAGACGCGATCAAACGCACTGTCGAACGCGAATCCAAGCCACTCTGACTTGACGTACCGGACAAGCACCGGTACGGTGGATGTACGGCACATGGAAGGAGCAAGCTATGCCCCCACGAATCGAGCGAATCGAGGCTCGGGTTGAGCACGATCGGGCGGAACGAATCCGTTATGCGGCTACCCTTGCAAGAAGCTCCGTCAGTTCATTTGTTGTAGATGCTGCCTCGGAGCGAGCCGAGCGCGTCATTGCCGATCACGATGAAACCTCCGTTGGACCTAAGTTCTTCGAAGACATGCTGCGTGTACTCGATGAGCTCCCCAAGGTGATCCTTCCTTTGAAGAGAGCCGCTTCAAGAGCTAGAGTTGTAAAAAAACGCGGGCGGTGAAGTTCTTTCAAGAACGTCTTACCTCTCGGCACAACAGCGACGACTTCTCCAGCGGAAATCATCAGCTCGATGCTTGGCTGAGGTCAGCTGCTCTCACGGCCGACCGCGCTGGAACTGGACGCACATTCGTTTGGATCAATGACGAAGAGGAAGTTGTCGCTTTCTTCACGCTCGCTCCACATGTGGTTAGGCGCACCGAGTTGCCGAAGCGGCTTGGCCACGGATCTCCCGATTCGATCCCATGCCTCTTGGTTGCCCGGATCGCACTCCACCAGTCATTTCACGGACAGGGTCTTGGGGCACAACTTCTGGTGGAAGCACTGAGGACGTCCTTGTCTGCGATGAAAACTGCAGGTGGGCGGTTGATCGTGGTTGACGCCGTCGATAAAGCCGCGGCTTCCTTTTATGAACACCACGGCTTCCGACGAATGCCTGAAAACCCGTACCGCCTCTTCCTCAAGGCTTCAGATGCTGCAAAGTCTCTGGATTTGGCATGGCCGTAGTCGATGAAACCTAGAACAGCCCCTTACGTCAGTCGCGTTGCTACTGTTACAGCCTGGACCATCGTTAAGATCAAACGAGTCAGGAGTCCTAAGACCAGTGAGCGTTAAGGCATCGGTGGCGGCCGAGTCTGCCGTCGATCGCATTAGGTCGCGGCCCTGGGGCTTAGCTGTCGCGGTAGTAGCAGGCGATGAGACCTCGATCCTCCTAGACCAGGGCGATGACAAGTTTGACGAAGACACTTACTTTCAGATTGGTTCCGTAACCAAGACGATGACGGGACTCTTGCTGGCGGATCTCGTCGTGCGCGGCGAGGTATCGCTAGATGCAACGGTCGGTTCTGTTTTAGGTGCAGAAACTGGGGTCTGCGGCCCGATCACACTGTTAGAGCTTGCGACACAGAACAGCGGTCTTCCGCGTCTTCCTCCCAATCTTCGCCACGAGGATATCGATGAAGCGAACCCGTACAGCTCCTATAGCGAGGCGAAGCTCATTGAAGCTTTGGGCCGAGTGGACCAACTGAAGCCCGGTTATGCGTATTCGAACTTTGGGTTCATGCTGCTTGGCCTTCTTATCTCTCGCATCAGCGGCTCCAGCTATGCAGAGCTAGCAAAGCAAAGAATCTTCGACCCCCTCGGAATGAAAGCAGTGTGCGGCATACCTCGAGACGAAGAACGTCTTCCCGGCTATGAAGGCTCGTCACAAATGCCCTGCTGGACTACTCAATTACCGGGAGCTGGAGGGATCGCAAG
>JBHELT010000028.1:0-6211 GCA_046262935.1 Actinomycetota bacterium
ACGATTGCAAAACCTTGGCCCTCACCAAACAGGTCTCGGCGCGCCTTCTGAGGACTGCGCGGACCCCGCGCTCGGCGGTATCGGGAACATCGGGGACCTTCGGAAGTTGGACCTTCGCATCCAAACCGTCTCGCTTGGTGCCTCTTCGCACTCTGCCGGCCGCACGCCACGCCCATAGCGCTGCGCGCAGATTGCTCGGCGCGAACCTTGCGCTCATGTTGATTTCTCTAGCAGTTCTCTTTGCATAAGGCCATCGATGAATGATGCGATGTCGGCTCGCGCAGTTGGCTCATCGATATCGAACTTGGCGACCACGACCGCTACGAGTTCATCTTCATCGGCCCCCTTCGCAAGAAGTGGCCAAAGGACCGCACCCGTCTTGTTGATGCCGATGTAACTCGATCGCGCCACATCGAGCGCGACGACTTCGCCTTCGACCTCACGCCACTCGACGGCGGACTCTTTCAGTTTGTACATGCCTTCACCATACGTTACTCCGCAGGCGTGTCTGCGCGCGTACCAAACAGGTGTCTGACGGCCAGACCCAGGCGGTATGCGAGCACGAAAGGACGCAGCAGATAGGCCAACACCAACCCGACAGCGTTGGCGCGTGCAAGGCGCGAAACCTGTCTCATGAAGTCCGGCCTTGGCACCAACAACCTGCCGAATAGAGCCGCCCGCTCACGTAGCGAAGATGTTCCTTCGACCTGTTTGCCCAACCAACGAAAACCCTGCACGCCGGCTGCGGCGACGATGGTGTTCGTCTTGGGCGGCTCGATGCCCAGGGCGTTCAATATCACCAGCCCTTCGGAACTCTTCGACAATCCTTCGGCGAAGGCATCTTCTCCTTGGATGGTATGCGCAAGGTCACCAGCCATCCGCCAATCTGCCAGAGTGATGTTCGCTATCGCGAGTGCGAGCTCGCGCCGGTTCTTCTCGATACCCGGATGCTGCACGATGTGAACCGCAAGTTGGAATGCTTGCGCAGGCGGCGAAAACGCCCTAACTGAAACTCCTGCGACCCTGACTTCTTGGGTTAGTCGCTGAAGAGCAGCCCAGCACGCATCGGGGGAACTCCTTACAAGCGGCAGGGCACGGTGAAGGTCGATCGATGCTTTGTCGCTTCGAATGAAGGTAACGGCGTGCGGAGCGAATCCGCCAACCCCAGGCAGCACTCCAGCCCGCTTAGCCTCGAAGCCCAGATGTTTCAGGGTCTTCACGGCCTGTTCGAACATGGGCGGGGCGACCATAAGATCGGTGTCGTTGTAGGAACGTACCTCTCCTTTCGGATACAGGGATTGAGTGAGGGGGCCCTTCATGAGGATCGGGTCTACTCCTTGCTCTCTAAGGGCATCGACGACTTCTGCGGTGACCGTGTCGACCTTGAGCGACCTCATCGCGACGGAGCGGGGGTCGGGATGCGAACTCATCGGTCCTGCTCTTCCTCTTTCCTGCGGCGCAAAAGCACCAGGAGCAACAGCAGAACCAACAAGAACAACAGGAGCAGGACGCCGCCCCCAGCGACTGCCCACCAAGGGATCCCGGATCCGGAGCTCTGATCAACTTCGACGAACTGTCTTCCGTCTGTGCGCGGTGAGGTCCCAGACACGCTTCCAGCATCGACGTCGAACGGCAGGGGGCCTGACGACCGTTTGAAGCCCGTTTCACGATCCTTGAGGTCCACGCTCACGGTGTAGTGGCCGGGCTTGAGGAGCGATTCCAACGGAACCTCGACCTGGGTCGAAGTACCGGCATAGAACGAATCCATTTCGACGGTTGTCTTACTAACCTCGATTCCTTTCGAATCGCGAAGCAACCAGGGCCCAGATGGTTTTAGCAGGAAGTTGCCCGAGTTGTTCAACTCGACTTGAACGACCGACCTGGAGTTGGCGACCTTGTGCTTCGCTTTCCCGAAGTCGAGAGCCAACCGCCTTTCTCCTGGGATGGTGATCACAACCGCGATCGCCTGGCGTTGGAATTGATCGATCGCGATCGATCCCGAGCCCTTGAGTACACGAGCGTTCTGGATGACGAGAGCGGATAAGTGTTGACCCGGCGTTGCGTCGGCTGGGACCGAGATCGACACGGTGCGCCTGATGGTTTGCTGAGGATGAAGTTCTATCTCTTGGTCGGGATAGTCGAGCCATAACGTACTACCCGACGTCGGTTCACCCCGTAGCTTCGCCGCGAATCCTCCGTTGATGATGGTGTAAGCATCCGCATCGAACGACGCTGCTGTCACAGTTTCGGTTCCGAAGTTGCCGAGTTCGACTGTGATAACGCGATGTTCGCCCGGTTTCATCGCTAGGTCGAAGTAAGGACCAGCCACTTCGACGGGCCTGATGCCTAATTTCACCTGAGCCCCCGTGGCACTTGCAGGCGTGGCGATCGCGAGTATTGAGAACGTTAAAAGGCAAATGACGGATCTACTCATCATGCGATGTTTACACATCATCGCGAATACAAGCGGCGCCCCGGAGTTCCGAAGCGCCGCCGTTGGGAATGTTGTTAATGACTATCAGCTCAAGGAGCCGCCGAGATGGTAGTTGTGAGTGTTCCTGTGTAGGTGCCTGCCCGACTGTCGGCTGGAATCGTCAGCGAAACAGAGTTGGCTTGCGTGTAGGTTCCCTGTCCGAATGTGGCGAGTGCCTGGATGGTCTTGCGGGCCGAATCGAGGGTGCCGGTTGACCCGGATGCGGGGACCTTCGGGCCGCCGACTGCGTCCACCGCTTGACCGGCCGTCATCGCCGGAGTTCCGGCCGCCGTGATTGAGAAGGAAGATGCTGGGATGTTGGTGCCGCTGTTGGTGCCGGAGTAAACGAACGCCGACGACAAGATGGTGACGTTCCAACCGAGACCCGTTCCTGAGCTGTCATCGGAGGTCAACGTGAGTGTGCCGGAGCTTGTTTGACCTGCATGCGCATAGGTCGCAGAACCTAATGTCAGGTTCGTGTTGCTCGCGGTCCTTGTCCCCGCGACAAGCGTCTGAGTAACCGTGTCGGCTGCGAATGCTGAAGTAGCCAGAGCGAGAACGCTCGCCAACACCGCGATCGTGAAACCGATCCTTCTCATCCCTATCCCCCGAATCAGTTGGTTCCAAAAATGGCTATCGGGGCAAGATGGCGAAAACTTTAACTTTGCGGGAACCCAAGATCGCGGCTAACCCGCTAAACGGCATTTAGGTGGCAGTTCGGGGCCACCAGATGGGTTGAATCCACCGCAAAACGTGCACGAGGTTGAACCAGTTCTCTCAACAGGCGGCTACACCTTTAGGCCACGGTGTGCACTATCAAAACATTGCACGTGGCGTGGTGCGAAACGTTGTTTGGCACGCTGCCGAGCAGGAATCTCTTCACTCCACCCATGCCGCGGTTCCCAACAACGATCAGGTCGGCCCCAACGTACTCCGCGGTATCCAGCAGCGCGTCGGACGCATCGCCGGCAACCGAGTGAACCTCGACTTCGATACCTTGCTCCTTTAGCTGGTCGGAGATCCGCGACAGAAGTCCATCGACCCTTGCGCTCAGTTCTTTGTCGAGTTCTTCGATCTGTTCGGGCATGATTACTGGAGTGTCTCCAGTCGAGATCGCTACCTGCGCGACCGGACGATACGCGCTCACAAGATGTAACTTCGCGCCGAACGTTTTCGCCAGATCGGCGGCTTGCTTTACGGCCACACCAGCAGTTTCAGAACCATCGGTTCCCGTCACGATATTTTTGTACATCACTCATACCTCAGTAGATGGTAGGTCTTCTTTCCGCGCCTTAGTACAACATATCTGTCATGAAGCAAGTCGTCTCTTTCGATCTTGCGGTCTGCCCCTTCGGCCCTCACGTTGTTGATATAGACACCGCCTCCTTCGATGTCTACCTTCGCCGCCGCCTTCGAGGGAGACAGTCCGGCGGCAACCATCACGTCAACCAACCCCGATCCATCGCCGGCGAGCGATGACCTTGACATGCTCAACGAAGGTGCCTCTTGCAGAACATCTAGCAGCAATTCTTCATCGAGACCGCTTATCTCAGTTCCGAACAGTGCGAACGATGCGTCAACCGCCCGCTGTGCCTCTTGTTCGCCATGAAGGCGCGACGTCAATTCGAAAGCTAAAGCCTTCTGGGCCTCACGAAGATGCGGAGCTGTCTCGACGGAATGAGCAAGGTTCCTGATCTCGTCGTGGTTCAAGAACGAGAACATGTTCAGGTAACCAACGATGTCGCGGTCGTCGGTGTTGAACCAGAATTGGTAGAACCGGTAAGGGCTGGTTCGGGCCTTGCTCAACCAAATGGCCCCCTCTGCGGTTTTGCTGAATGGCTTGCCGTCGGCCTTCACGATCAGAGGGCAGGTGAGTCCATAAACGGTCTCGCCGCGGGTCTTGCGTATGAAGTCGACCCCAGCCACGATATTGCCCCACTGATCGCTCCCACCAATCTGCAACCGACAACCGTAGGTGTCGAACAGATGTTGGTAATCGAAAGACTGCAACAACATGTAACTGAATTCCGTGTAACTGATCCCCTGCTCGCGGCCCTCGAGCCGCGTCTTCACAGAATCTTTCGCCACCATCATGTTCACCGAGAAGTATTTACCGACATCACGAAGGAATTCGGTGAGCTTCGCCTTGATGAGCCAATCTGCGTTGTCGACCAGAAGGCCTCCCTGGTCTGAAGAGCCAAAGTCGATGAACCTTTCGATCTGTGTTCGGATGGACTCGACGTTGCTCTTGATCTCGTCGATCTCGAGCAAGGGCCGCTCGTCGTCATGACCGCTCGGGTCGCCGATAAGACCGGTACCTCCACCGGCGAGAGCGATGGGGCGATGACCAGCCGCCTGGAACCTTCTTAGCCGGGTCAACTGAAGCAGGTGACCAACCGTGAGACTGTCGGCGGTCGGGTCGAAGCCGCAGTAGACACTGAAACGCTCGGCCTCCAGCCGCGCCCCAAGTTCAGGATCGGTCGATTGGTGTACCAACCCCCTGGTGCGCATGTCTTCGAAAAGGTCGAGTGCCATCTGAACGAAAAGATATCACCCGTTTTTCAAACCCCTGCCTCTAGACTGACTTGGCATATGAAAGCCAAAACGGTGGGGCGCGCTCGGTTCGCCACAACAGGTTTGATCATCGCCCTTATCGCCGGCGGTTGCGCCGTGGACCGCACCATCAAACAGGCGGATCTGGAACCCAAGGTCGAGTCGACCAAGATCTATTCCGCCGACGGCACCCTCATCACAACGCTGACCCAAGAAGAAAACCGCGACGTTGTTGATCTGGGTCAAGTGCCAAAGCATGTGCAGGATGCGGTTGTAGCGATCGAGGATGCCCGTTTTTACCAGCACCATGGCATCGACGGCAAGGCGATACTTCGCGCCACCTATTCCAATGCACGCGGGGGCCGAACCCTGGAAGGCGGTTCGACCATCACGCAGCAGTTGGTGAGAAACGCCCTAACAACCGTGGGACGCGAACGAACCCTTCAACGCAAGATCAAAGAAGCCAGTTACGCATTCAACGTAGACAAAACCTTCAGCAAGAAGAAGATCTTGGAGCTGTATCTCAACACGGTCTATTTCGGCGAAGGTGCCTATGGCATCCAAACGGCCGCCCACACCTTCTTCGGCAAAGACGTGAAGGACCTCAACCTGCCTGAGGGAGCACTGCTTGCGGGCCTTATCCGTTCGCCCGTCAACTACGACCCGCTGACCAACCCCGACGTCTCCTTGAAACGGCGGAACCTCGTTCTCGACAGGATGTACGTCAATCACTTCGCTTCCTACAAAGAAGTTGGCGACGCGAAGGCGACGGAGATGGACATCAAACCCAAGGCGGATACGTCGCGCTACCCAGCGCCCTATTTCGTCGACTACGTGACGCGCGAGATCCAGAAGTCAGACGAGTTCAAGGCTTTGGGCGACACCGAAGCCGTCAGGAGCAATCGGATGTTCCGTGGGGGGCTTCGCATCTACACCACAGTCGATCTGGCCGTACAGAAGGCCGCCGAAGATGCCGTTGCCAAGGTGCTCGACCATCCCAACGATCCCAGCGCATCCCTGGTGGCCATCGACCCAAAGGACGGCCACATCAAAGCGATGATGGGCGGCAGGGATTATTTCGCAACCGGCGAGGACGATCCTTGCATCAAGATCCACGCTATCAACGCCGACGGGTCACCCAAGGCCTGCGCCAAGGTCAATGTCGCCCTCGGCCAAGGCGGCGGT
>JBHELT010000029.1:0-46513 GCA_046262935.1 Actinomycetota bacterium
CGGATTTCGGGGTGGGGATGCGCCCTGCCATCGAAGCGACGTTGACCACCAAAGGAGTCCGGCTCTTGCGAGGTGCGGATTCGAGGAGAGACAAGAGTTCGCGCGTCGTCCAGATAGGACTTATCAGATTCGTCCGGATCACACTTTCGAGCTCTTCGGAGGTTGTCTTTGCGACCAGACCCTTGCTTGCTATACCTGCGTTGTTGATGAGGATGTCGATGCGGCCGGATTTTGCTTCTATCGCCCTGGCGAGGGCCCTGACCTGAGAAAGGTCAGACACATCGGTAACTACGTAGTAGTGAGGATCGCCGCCGAGCTGCTCGATGAGTTCTTTCAACCGCTCCTCGCGACGGGCGACGGCGACTATGGTTGCGCCGCGAGCCGCGAGGGCGCGGGCGATCTCACGGCCGAAGCCGCTTGATGCTCCAGTAACGACGGTAACTGCTCCACTGAAATCCATCACTGCACTGTTATACCCGCAGCCACCTCGTCAGGCGATACCCTTGCAAGATGAAAACCCTAGTTCACCTGGTTCGTCACGCAGAGGTCCACAATCCAAGCAACCTTTGGTACGGGCGGCTCGAAGGCTTCAAACTTTCGGAACGCGGTCTTCGCCAAGCCGAGGCTCTTGGCCACTTTTTCCAAACCCGCGACGTAAAGGCGGTTTATTGCAGTCCGTTGCAGAGGGCACAGGAAACGGCAAAAGCGATCTCCGGACCTTTAGGCCTCGAGTTCATGATCGACGAGTCGCTCATCGAATCGGAAACGAAACTTCAAGGAAAGCCAGGCGACATGCGACTGTTCCGAAATCCACTGAACGCGCTGCATTTCATCAATCCATTCAGACCCTCTTGGGGCGAGTCATATTCGAGCATCCGACAACGCATGGGCGATGCCGTGGCACGGATGCGAGAAGCACATGAGGGCCACGAGGCAGTGGCTGTATCTCACATGACCCCCGTTCTGGTCGCGCGCCTTCAGATCGAGAACGATCCGCGGCCCCCTTGGAGGGCGGGCTTGCCGTGTCGCAGGGCGTCGGTGACGACATTGGTGTTCGATGGGGCAGAACATGTCGCCACCGAGTACGAACCGGTGGGCTCACCTATCTCGTGACACATCCGAACGCACAGCGGGAATGGCCCTACAATCGATGACGATGAGCGAAATGCGTATGGGGGGCCGAGGTTGGCCGCTCGTTCAAACCATCCAATCGGCCACCTTGACCGCCGTCGCCTTAGTGAATCATCGGGAACGGCGCCATTCGAACAGCACGGGCTCCATCATCGCGGTGACGCAGGCCATAACAGCGGGCGCATCAGCTATCGAATTCGCCAAGACGAAACGTAGTTCGCTTGGGGCGGCAGCCTTGATAGACGTGGCGCTACTAGGGATCACTCTGTGGCTGACCAGCAAGGACAGAGCTCCCTATCTATGGGACGCGAGCCGCTCGAATGTAACCCAATTGCGTGCGGCCGAAGGCGGCGACGCTTAGGGCGATCTCGGCTTCCGATTCATAAGGACCATCGCAACGATGAATGCGCCGATCACCAAGAAGACCAGCAGAACAGAACCCACGATGTTTGGCGTTGCTTTGCTGATCCGTTTGGAGTTCGGGTCGTGTTCGAACGCATAAAGGCCTTCGTGACTGAACTTGACCCCGAAATAGAAGTGCTTGTCGTCGGCGGCACCGGACAGGATGAACCCGCCGAGGTGGTACTTCCAAACAAGGTGGCCGGTGTCGACGTCTACGCCATAGAGCCATCCAGCCCCACTGCCGATGTAGAGCGTCTTGCCGGCGACAACTGGAAACGACTGATCGAATGTGCCGATGGTGTCGCGAAAGATCCACTTGCGTTTGCCGGTCTTGCCATCGAGTCGATAGATGTTGCCGATACGATCGGCGAGAAACACATCCCCATAAGCAACAGCCGGCGAATTTTGGGGACCGAACTTGCCCTCGACTGGGGACTTCCAAATCTGTTTACCAGTTTTCAGATCAACTGCATACGCGAAAAGGTCGCCGCCGCCAAAAACCACTTTGTCATCAAGGATCGACGGTGAGCTGTTGTTTTCTTTTTGTTCCACCTGCCAGAGTGGAGAGCCAGAATTGACATCTAGAGCAAGTAGAAGACCCTGTTCCGAGGTCGGGTCGTTCGTCGGAACGATTAATATTCCGCTAGCCACAGCCGGCGATGAGTCAGGAATGAACGAGGTTGTGGTGGTCCAATCGACAGCTCCTGAATTTGACTTAAGACAGACGACCTCAGGTTTACTCATTGCCATACAAAGGTGGTTACCCGATAGAACCGGGGAAGAATTCACTTGACCGTGAAGGTCAACCTTCCACTCCGTATTTCCCGTGCCGATATTTAGAGCTGCGACAATGCCCTTATCCAGAGGAACATAGGCAACCTTCCCGTCCGACGCAGGTGACGCAATGATTTGTCCCTCAGGAAATTCCGAATACCAACGCTTCCGACCGACTGATGCATCGACAGCGAGTACGCCAAATCCAGAGCTAGCAATTACAGTTCCCCCAACTGCGATTGGCCAAGTGGTGAATCGTTCCGAGGATGGTGGCTCGGCACGCCATTTGAGTCGCAGAGGCGCCCCTGGCCCATTCGCCACAAAAGACCCATGATCGGAGTCGTGCGCGATCATCGGCCAAGATGGAGCCCCTAAGCTTGAGGCCAACAAAAAGGTCGCCAAGAAGAGCGACCGCAAGAACGCCGTGCTCAATGGACCTCCGTAAAATCGTCAACTGATCTGATTAGGTCCGTTTCAACAGACGAAATGAGCGGTCCCGACCCGCTATCTGCGAAGGCATCTCGGAATTGCGTGCAAGCCGCAGGAGCGTTGCTCAGGGCCGCGTAAAGTATCGACTGGGATTGGGGTGCGGCAAGGATGCCCGAATGAGCTGAAAGGGAGGCTCGAGCCGATAGACTCGCGGTGTAGTGCTTCGCCCCCGGGAGAAGTGTGCGCTGCGCAGGAACCACAAAGTCGAAACTCGCCCCGACTGTCGTGACCTTAGTTTCCCCGGGTGACCAACTAGCAGATAGTTCTCGCAAGAAAGACGAGTTCTCCCACATTTCCCTGGCGGAGGTACTGCTCGGCTTAGGTAGGGCATATCGGTCAGCAATTCCGTCAATCCGCTTGAGAATTCTCCGGCCAGAGGGACTATCAGACAACAGCGGTGCGAGTGCCGCGGCATCGGCCCCTAAGTGCGGCGTGGAAAACGTGACGAGATGATCGACTTTCGGAGAAGTCAGGCTCCCGCGGCGATAGAAGTTCGTCAGGTAGGCCTCTGCCACCAAGCCACCTTGGCTGTGAGCAACTAGGTCAATCCTTTGGTCGGGAAATTTTTCGTGAATCGAATCAATCTCGTCACTTAGGAGCTGAGCGGAGTCGCGGATCGACTTGTATGTGTCTTCGGCCGTGTATTTCGCATGCAAACGATACGGCCCCCCGCCGCCGTTATCGGCCACACCCTTGTACGAATAGTTGAAGATCTTGTCCTCCGCATAACCCAAGCGCCGAAAATCTATCCCTATAATCGGCTCAGCACGATCGATGTTCTTATCCGGCCTCAATGGTGTCGATGAACTTATGCCGGGGATAGCAACGACGATGTTCTGGTTCGGCGCCGGGATCCTACGTCCGGACGCGAATTCCTCGGCCGTCGGGATGTGCGGTGGCTTGGCGCCGCCATGGATCGAGCATCCCACTTGTTTCACGGCCCCCTTCGTCATTGCCCGAACGAACTTCAGCAAGAACTTCGCCATATCGGCTTGCAGCGTTGAATACCTCATCATCCGCCCAGCCAACCTGTCCAGCCGGGCAACCGCGCGGCGAGTTCTGCGGCCGCGGCCAACGATGAATCTGCGGAAGGCTCTGCCTATCGAAACATCGAATCGCCAAACCTTCTTCAACCCGCCCACGACCCCCCGTCCGACGGCCGATCCTGCACGGGCAACGTATCCACCGGCCTCAACGGCCCCCTTCGCGGCCGATGAAGCGATGCTTCCTACCGATGAGATGGCTCCACCGACGAACCCTCCTATAGCCGAGAAGGTCTTGCCGATCCAGGAACCAACCCGCACGGGGATCGACTCCCTTGATTCTGCAGCGACCACCCCGCCACTCGCGCTGCGCTGGTTAGAGCGTCCATGCATCGAAAGACCGTTGCTGCCTCCATGAACAACCTCAATGGGTGCCTCGCCTTTGGGCAAAGGTCCAAGCGAAATGGCGTCGGAGACATCTTTGAGATCCCTGAATAGAACCAACTCGGGATCGATGTACGCCTTGGCGAATCTCACACCGAAGTGCAAAGAGGGTTGATCCGCGCCGGGATGTCCTGCGCCGCTCGCCCCGATCCGGTCCCCGCGCGACACGGCTTGACCAACGGCGACATCTATCGCGGACAGGAATGAATAAGTCGTTTCGAGGTTCCCTTGGTGCGCGATCGTGACGAACAGTCCATCATCGGCCACCGGACCGGCGAAGGTAACTCGTCCATCGTTCGAGGCAACCACCGGCGTTCCCGCGGAAACATCGAAGTCAACACCGCGGTGGCCAGCAGAGAATGGACCTAGCGGCTGTTCGAAATGGCGAACGATCCGGGCGTCGACCGGCGCAATGAATCCCGCACTCGCCGCCGAGCATGACGCAGCACCAACGATCGCTTCACCCGCCACCAGCAGAGCAGTGACCACGAACAAACAAACCAACCGCGATTGCGGTTTGATGCCCGCCACTCAACCCCCGTCGTCGAATCTATAGGGGGAAGCTAAAGGACGATATCAACTGGGGCCCGACAAAACGTAGGCGCATGGCCCGCAGGTCGCGAAGAAACCTGAGAGAACGGGAAGAAAGATCGCGGCAAATCCCTCGATCGCGACACGGAAAGCAAAAGGAAACGTGCGGCCAGGGCTAAACGAGAAGCGACCTCACCTCGCCAAGTTGGCTGATCACTTTCTTGGTTCGGTCGAATGAGACCCCGGGGATGAGGCTGCGCGCGATGAATTCGAAATTGGGGCCCACTTGGTCAGCAAGCGCTTTTACTTGTTCCGCAACCTGACCGACATCGCCATAGATCATTGAGCTACGGATCTTCTCTCGATCCTCGGTAGACATCGCAGGTGCTGCAGGCAACGGCCCATCGGTCGCACGCCCGAACGTGGACCCCATGTCTTGGTACTTCCAAGCCATGTTCCAGATGTGGGGCAGTAACTCATCGATCTCATCGGGTTCATCGGTAACCCAGGTTCTAAAATGCATCGCGATCGGGAACGTCGATGGGTCACGCCCTGACTTGACGATCCCCTCGTGCACTAGTTCGAGATATTTGGAAAGGTCGCCTCCGCGACTGGATGAACCGACGAATCCATCGCCTATCCGACCCGCCCGTCGAAGTGCATCGTCGGCGAACCCGCCCAGGTAGACAGGGATCGGTCGGGTCGGCTTCGGCGTTACCTTGGTCGGCTCATATTCGAATCGTTTTCCCTCGAAAGAAAAGAGGCTCGGCCCCCAAGATGCCCGCAGGATCTTGACGATCTCCGACATCTGTTTGCCCAACTGGTCCATCGATTTACCTAACCGGTCGAACTCCTCAGCTCTCCAGCCAGCTCCGAGGCCCAAGATGAAACGACCTTGAGAAATGAGGTCAACGGTTGCCGCATCCTCGGCAAGCCTGATCGGATCGTAGAGCGGAGCGAGCAAGACCGCCGTACCGATAGTCAGACGCTCGGTAAGTGCGGCCATGGCGGACGCGACCACAAGGAGCGAGGGCATGTAATCGTCATCCCAGAAATGGTGCTCCGAGAGCCATATCGAATCGAGGCCTTCGCTTTCGCAGGTTTCAGCGAGTTCCAGCATCTGTCGATATATATCTTTGGGCGTGCGCGGATCTCCGTGAGCACGCTGACCCGTTATGAGTCCAAATCCAAGTTTCATGGCGTTGCTACCCTATCCCTCATGAAGGCGCGTGTGGGGCGATACCTCATTGTCGGTTGGATGATCTTGTCGATGACGGCGTTGCAAGCTCAGGCCGCCACATCTGACAAGTTCTTCTTCTCGCAGTGGGGACTTCAACGTGTCGGCGCCGAACCAGCCTGGGCTGCCTCACGCGGGGCCAACGTGATCATCGCCGACATCGATAGCGGCGTTGACCTGGGCCATCCCGATCTACAAGGAAAACTGCTGCCCGGCCACGACTTCGTCAACAACCCGGGCAACGCAACATGTCCTCAGGGAAACGCTCAGGACGACAACGGCCACGGCACCCTGGTCGCAGGGATCGCCGCCGCCAGAACCGACAACGGCATCGGCATCGCGGCGATCGCACCGGACGCGATGATCCTTCCATTGAAGGCGTTCGATGCCAATAGCAACGGTAAAGCGAGCGATGTCACCAAGGCGATCGACTGCGCAAGGACCGAGGCCGCCAACCGACACATGCCTTTGGTGCTGAACCTCAGTTTCGTTCAGAGCAATGGCGGCAACATTTTCAATGACACCGGAGTGGACAATGCGATCAAGACCGCCATCGCAGCGGGGGCCGCCGCGATAGTGGCTGCGGGCAACGACAACAAGCCTCAAACCCAATACGACAACAAGCCAGTCGGAGTGCTGGTAGTTGGCGCCAGCGATAAGCAAGACGCCAGATGGTCAGGCTCGAACTACGGGCCAAACCTGGACCTGCTGGCCCCAGGCGAGTCCATCGTGTCGACATGGTGGGATCCGAACAAACAGGAATCCACCTACGGCAACGCGACGGGGACTTCGATGTCCGTGCCATTCGTTGCGGCGACCGCAGCGATGCTCATGTCGAGGGGGTTCTCGAACCTCGAGACCATCCAGAAGATAACTTCGCACGCGAAGGACCTGGGGGCCCCTGGCCGAGACGATCAAACCGGCTACGGGCTTCTTGATACTGCAGCAGCGTTAGGAGTGGCCCGCCCTTCACCGCCGCCGTCACCGCAACCGAAACCTTCACCAAGCCCAGTGCCAAGCCCCTCGCCAAGTCCGTCGCCCAGCAGGAGCCCACTAGTCTTTCCGCCTCCCAACGAGCCGCCGCCTGTGGCCCAGATCGCTGCGAGCCCTTCACCTGGATCACCTGCTGCTGCACTTGGCGCGATACGAAGATCGGTCAGATTGACACCCCTCTCAAGCGCCGCGTTAGCGATGGTGGCATTGATCATCGCCGGGCATATCGGTAGGTTTTTCGCCTTCAGATCAAACGTACGCTGACCCTGGGCCAACCTTTACGCGCTGAGCAACCTCGCCCCCGCGACACACCAGCATCTCGCCGCGCTGCATGGCGGTCCACCCATCGGTTGTCAGAGGTACCGATGCGCAAACGATGACGCGCTCAGGCCCTTCGGCGTCGAGGTCTATCGAATAGTCCGCATCGGAACCTTCGAAACGCGAGTTAGAGATACCGGGTTGCCGTTCCAGCACATGAAGCGTTTTGTGGCCGTCGTAATGCACGTACAGAGTTTCGCCGTCGCTGAGCAGAAAGTTGGCGCGACCGTTGCGTGAAAGTTCAGCAGCAGCCGCGGTGATGGCGTCGAGCTCTTCGTTCGGAGAGGAACACTTCGATAAGGCGGTCAGGATGTAATGAAACGCCGCCTCTGAGTCGGTCTCGCCCGCCGCCACAAAGTCTCCCCGCGGAAGGAACTCGATGTTGTTGATGGTCCCGTTGTGAGCGAACAACCAGCTCTTGTTGTTCAACTCCTGGACGAACGGATGGGTGTTGTGTAGAGAGATGTTGCCGATCGTTGCGGCGCGTACGTGGACCAGGAATGTTGAACTCGTGGGTGGATCGTCTTGAAGCTGCATGGCGAGGTCACTTTGATCTGCCCTGACTGGCTCTTTCACGACGTGAGCCTTCGTGCCCTCGTACCAGCCCACCCCCCAACCCGATACATTATCGGCCGCGCGCGGCCTGAATGCCTTTAAGTAGAGTCCCAACTTCGCCGCAGGGCTGACCGATATACCAAGAAGTTCGCACACCTAATTGAGATTACCCATAAAGCCTTTCCTTCGCTTCACGAAACACAGCGTCGAAGGCCTCCTCGGTCAATCTGCCAGTGAAGGTGTTCTGCTGACTCGGGTGATACGAACCGATCAGAGTGCACCCACCAACCCGTGCAACACTCAAGTGGGCAAACTTCGGTTTTGGCGCCCGCTTACCAGTCCCATGATCCAATGAATCGAAGCTGCGCAGAACACCAGCCCACGCGAAAGCGCCAAGAGCGACGATCACCTTCAAGCGCTCTAGTGCCCCTATCTCTTCGATCAGATAACCGATGCAATTGTCGCGTTCATCGGGCGATGGCTTATTATCGGGCGGAGCGCATCGGACGACAGCGGTTACATAGCAATCGTCCAGTCGAAGTCCGTCATCACGAGCCACAGACGCGGGCAGGTTGGCGAAGCCAACCTTGTGAAGCGCCCTGAAAAGCCAATCACCCGAACGGTCTCCTGTGAATATCCGACCGGTGCGGTTGCCTCCGTGAGCTGCGGGCGCAAGGCCAACGACCATGAGCCGCGCGGCTGGATCTCCGAAACCGGGAACCGGCTTCGCCCAATACGCATCACCTGCGAATCGCGGCGGCGGATCGGCCGCGACAGATTCTCGCCATGACACAAGGCGCGGACAGCGCGTGCAAGCGACGACCCGACTCGAGATCTCCTGCAGGCTCAAACCTTGATCGCTAAGGCGCGGGTTTCGTTGCGTCTGGGAACCGGGAGCCTGGGCCTTTCACTCTTTGTCACAAGATGTTTCACCAACCATTCTTCTTTACATTCGGCGGCTTGGATGACCTCGCGAACCAACGCGCACGTGTCATCGCTAAAGCCGGGGACGGATACATAAAGAAGGCCACCCTGTTCCAAAGCGGATCCGACATTCATGGCGATGTTGAGACTGGTCTTGTGCGCAGGGATATGGAAGAACAACGCAGCAACCACCACTACAAGACCGGGATCAGGTTCATAGGTCGCCGCATCTTCTTGGACCGTGTGGACAGAAAGCGACCGATGCGATGCGGCCTCTGAAACCTGATGCAAACCTGCCGCCGCAGAGTCAACAACGCTCACCTGGAATCCCAACTCGGCAAGCGCCAACGCATGACGGCCCTGCCCTCCCCCGAGATCCAAAGCCCTCCCCCTGGGGACCCCCTCTAGCGCCTTTATCAGTTCAGGGTCCGGTTTGTCCCCGTAAGCCCATGGTTCCGAGACGTAGATGGCCTGATAATCATGTCTGGAACGGATCATTGCAGAAGGCTACGGCTAATTCCTTCGATTGAGAAGTAGGCAAACTAGTATCTGGCTACTTCAAGGGAGCGAGGTAAATGAGGTCGCGAGCCATACGGCGCAGGACTATTGTGACCGGGCTTACCATCGGTGTCGTCTCGTCGGCACTCTTCCTCTCGGGCGCCTTTGAACGGCTCGAGACCAAGCTCTACGACTCTCGGTTGTCATCAACACCGCTCGGGTCACCGCTCGGCGCGATCGTCATGGTCCGTTCAACATCCGCGATCGATGCCGACGTCGCCGCGCGAATCATCGATGCATCCCAGAACGCCGGTGTCCGCGCAGTGGTGTTCAACGATCCGATAGACCTTGCTCATGGTTCCATAGAAAAGCTCACCGCATCCGCCATCGCGCAGGGGCGCGTTGTTTTCGCATATCGCTACACCGCAATGGATCTGCAACAGTTGCGTGCTTTGAAACAACCGGGCGCTGCCGCCCTTCCACGTTCGTTGCAAGAAGCTGCCGCAGGACTGGCATTCAACGATCGACTCGCTGGGCCGGACCAAGTGCTTCGCCGATTTACGCCGACCATCTCTGACCTGCCCGAGATCGGGATAGCAGTGGCCTCGGCATCGATCGACACCCCGGTCGCCCTCCCGCGCCAGGCCCCCATGCTCGGCGAGTACCAGGCTCTCGGGCCAGCGCCGCGTCTGCTGATCCCCTACCAACGTTTTGAACAGGCACCAGCAGTCTTGACCTCGCAACAGATAAGTAGGGCTTCGGCGTCAGGCAAAACCTTATTGATCGGCAGTCCGCAAGACAGAACCTGGCGCACGCCGATCGGCCAGATGAGCGACCTGCAGGTAACCGGGCAGATCGCGACAGCGCTTCTCCAGAGGAAAGGCATCACCCGCGCTCCGATCTGGCTGGTCGTGCTCGCGCTCATCGGGGTATCCGTCGCGATCACCATTGGGGCCGAGGAACCCAATCCGGTCATCGACTTTGGATTCCCCGTCGCTCTGGGTTTGGTCGTTTGGATCCTTGGCGGGATATTCCTTCGCGCCGGAACATGGATCGACACATATCCCTTGGAATTCGCATTACTCGCCCAGATGATCGTCGTTCCTTTGGTCCGTGGCGGTGTGCAGCGACGGCGCAAGCGCCCAACGGCAAATACATTCTTCGAAGCCCTACTAGAAACGATGATTCAAGGCTGCTTCGCCACCTCCGGCTGCGCGTGGCGTACCGAAGGTGACAGTCGCATAGTGATCTCTGGGCGAGGTGCGATCCCCGAGCACATCGTCTCGGGGATCCGGAGCACGAGCATCGCCGAGATCAACCGCGACGAGGGTCAGGTCGTCTTCGTACCGATGTCGGCTGACGGATTCAGCGGCGGCGTGACCCTCATCCGTCCTCGAAGCATGACTCTTAGTCGTAAGAGACTTTCTCTGATCGAAGCCATTGCCCAGAATTTCGCCAACGACGCGGCGAAGGCACTGGCAGATCCCAACTCGGCGCCTGTTCGGCAGGTTCTTAGAGATGTTGCAGCGATGCTCGATGAGAAAGACCACTTCCCCACGGACCATCCCGACAAGATCGCCCGGATAGCCCTTGCCATCGCGCGCAAGGCTGGTGTCGGGGCAAAAGACATGAATGCGTTGGTTCCTGCTGCTTTCCTTCATGACGTTGGGAAGATCGGGGTCCCCGACTCCGTCATCGACAACACCGATCGTCTGAGCGACGAGGACTACGAGAAGATCAAACAACACACGATCATCGGGTCCGCGATCATCGGAGCCGCTGGCTTAGCGAACGAGATCCAACAAGCCTGTGCAGCTCATCACGAAAGATGGGACGGAAAGGGATATCCAGTAGGACTCGTTGGCGAGGACATCCCGGTCCCCGCTCGCGTACTGGCAGTAGCAGATGCCCTTGCAAGCATGCTCAGTGAACGGCCGTACCGCAGAGCCCTCAGCCTTGAAACAGCCTTAGAAGAGATCGCATCGCAGCGTGGCAGGATGTTCGATCCTTGGCTCGTTGAGGCCGCTTTGGAGATCGCGATCGAGTCGCCGCAGATCTATACCGAGATGAGCGGCGCCAACCTCAGTTAGCGGCTTCGATCAACTCTTCCGGCGACGCCAAGTCGCTCGACGTCATCGCGCGATGGATGAACGCGATAGCCCCATCTCGGATAACGAACGAGCCCGGCAATTGCATGACGTCTCCGACCACGGTGCTCAGCCGGTGCCCTTCGCTGAAGGCCTGCACGCCGGCGGCTAAGACATCTGGCGAAAGAGTCACCGACCAGGCCGAGCCGCGCTCCAACCCGTAAGCGCGATATGCATCCTGATGAGGGTCACAGTACAGCTCAAAGGGGAATGTCCTTCCGGCGATGAAGGCCTCTAGATCGGCAGGCTCTCCTTGCCCGATGACAACAACTTCGAGGTTGGCCGCCTTGAAATCTTCGTCTCGGTCGCGCAACTGCGCGATATGGCGCTTACAGAACGGTCAGCCGTAGTGGCGAAGGAAAACCAAGGCCACTTTAGCGGTCCCCGTGAACCGCCCTGCCAGGCGCACTTCCTCGCCTGCGCTCGTGAAAACGACAGCGTCGGGGGCCGGGTCGCCGATCTTTGGGATCTGTGGGTCCATGGCACATCTTAGGCCTGAAAATTCCTTCGTCACCAAGAAGGAATAACCCTACCTATGTCGAACATATGTCGAATAGGACTCATATCGCCCAGTTCGAGCATCACGACCCGTCAGGGGGAAGCTATGCCCAGGAAGCGCCATTCTTTCGCCAAGGTTGCCTCGATCAGCGTCGTCGTCGCCATGTTATGGGGGCTCGGAATCATGGGGCAGGCAAGAGCCTCTTCGAGCGATCCTGCGCCTTCCGATGTAGGGGCATGGTCATCGCCCTTCACCGAGAACGGCCACTTCCTAAACGCTCCTCCCTCGTCACAGGATGAATCGAAAGAACTACCAACCGCGGTGAGTTCGATAGTTCTTCCCAGCGGAAAGATCTTGTACTGGAACGGGCTCGAAGGGACCGAGGACCTGCAGAAGCCGATCGCGGTCGATGGCGGTCACGATTCGCTGCACCACAGCCGGACCCGACTTCTCGACCTAGGCGGTACCGCCCCAGCATGGAACCTCCCCTTCCCAGAGGACGGTGGCGGCGGTGACCTGTTCTGCTCAGATCAAAGGCTGCTGATCGATGGAACCGTTATGGCAGTGGGCGGCACCGAGTGGGCCAACTCCAATGACATCACCGTCCCCGATGGTTCAGGCAGCGGGCCCATCGAACTTCTGGGACGCAAGAATGCTCGCATCTATCACCCGAGTGAAACTGGCGGCGGCACATGGACACAAGCCGAGAGCATGCACTATGGACGCTGGTACCCCACGCTCATCACATTGCCAGATGGCAAACTCCTCGTCGCCAGCGGAGTCTCCAAGTTGCTTTACAACGATCAAGCGACCAACGTTCACAACACCGAGACGTTCGACCCTGCTACTGGTCATTGGACCGACAACGGCGATCAGGGAGCCACCCCACTCCCATTGTTCGCACGATTGCATCTGCTGCCCAACGGCAAGGTCTTCTACGACGGGACCGGCCAGATGTGGGGACCCTTCGGGCAGGGATACGACGAGGTTCTTTGGAACATGCAGAAGTGGTACGACCCAGCAACGGGCTCATGGGAAGACAAAGGAC
The DNA here is from genome assembly GCA_046262935.1 of Actinomycetota bacterium. Classification (GTDB taxonomy): domain Bacteria; phylum Actinomycetota; class CADDZG01; order JAHWKV01; family JAHWKV01; genus JBHELT01. Next base: position 12,974 of record JBHELT010000029.1, read on the forward strand.
TTGCTGAATTCGGCGCAAGAAGCGGAGCCTTCTCTGTCATGCTCCCATTGAAGCCGGGCACTGACGGCAACTACAACAAGGCATCGATCCTCATCGCCGGCGGAACCTTGGGGACCTCTCCGGGTTCTTACATCGCAAATTCGATCAGCGAGATCGTCGATGTAAACGGCAACGACATCACTCGCTCGCGGACGGCGGACATGAATAATCGGCGTTGGTACTCGAGCGGAGTTCTGCTACCGACTGGCGATGTGCTGGCCCTTAACGGTGCCGACAAAGACGAAGTCGTCGATCCAGGCTCCGAGCAGCCGGTACGACAGGCCGAATTGTTCGATGCTGACACGAAAACCTGGACCCCGCTTTCGAGCGACGCACGCGACCGCACGTACCACAACAGCGCTGTGCTGCTTGCCGATGGAAGCGTTCTTGTTGGGGGCCACTCACCCATCGTTGCTCATTACGGCAACGCTCACGCGAACTACATCGGGGCCCCCTTCGCGAACAACTTCAAGGACCCCAGTTTCGAGATCTACAAGCCTGCATACATGTTCAAGGGCGACCGCCCAACGATCACGGGGGCCCCAACTGCGGTGGGCTTGGGCCAGACATTCGAGATCTCAAGTCCCGACGCAGCTTCGATAACTTCGGTCGTGCTCTCGCATCTGCCAGCAACGACCCACATCACCGATGCGGACGCCCGGACCATCGAGTTGCCGATCGTCGAAAGAACCGCGGGTACGTTGAAGGTGGCAACGCCTTCGAGCAGCAACGTTCTGACCGACGGTTACTACTACTTGTTCGCGATCAAGGGTTCGGGCTCTTCGAAAGTGCCATCGGTCGCCAGCGTGGTAAAGGCCTCGCAAAACATCACGGCACCAGAAAGCCTGTCCGGTTCCCTAACAGCGCCGCCGGCGGCGACGGCTTCAAGCGTGTCTGTTGGCGAAGTCCGCAAGAGCGCAGACAGAGTAGTAAATACCCTCGGGGTGTCTGCACACAACAGATCGCGAAGGGGAGCTGTGACAGTGCTAGCGGCACTGGCCATGGCGTCGGTGGCCGCCCTCTTCGATCGCCGAAGGAAGCCTGCGAAGATCAGTTAAGAGTCAGGCGCTCATCTGTGCAAATAGGTTTGGGCTAATTGGGTTACCCGGGCTAACCAGGTCGTCGCATCGACCCTTGCATGCTGAATGCTCCTGGCCGCAATCCCAACACCGAAGTTCCCGGCACCAATCGCACCACCTGCCCATGAACTTTCCGTGCCAAGCCCAAACCGGATAAACAGTGACCCCATATCCCTCGGTCTGACCACAGACCATGCATCCTCTTTGTTCGAGGTTTGAATCACGCATATCCTTGCCTCCTCGTGTTCAATAACGCTCGATAGGACCCAAACGTTACCCATGGTGCTCCCCATTCACACACATATGCGGTCAATCCGCCCCTTTTTCTGCCGACCGGGGGGCAGAAGGCGGACCGTGATGATTCATCTTCGTGACTGACACGTCCACCTTCAGCATCTGGCTGGCACTTGGATCGGTCTACCTCATTTGGGGTTCGACCTATCTAGCGATCCGCGTCCTCGATCTGCACCGGATGCCACCACTATTAACGGCAGGCGCACGCTTCATTCTCGCCGGAGCGATCATGTTCGTGGTGGCAAGGCTGAAGAGGGGTTCGGATGAAGACCGGATCTCGCTGGTTCATTGGAGGTCTGCCCTCATCGTTGGTGCCGCATTGTTATTGGGTGGCAACGGATTGGTGGTCTTCGCCGAGCAGAGAGTGCCTTCCGGCGTTGCTGCGCTCATGATCGCCGCCATCCCACTTTGGTTCGCGATATTTTCATGGTTGTTCTATCGAGAGCGCCTAACACCAATCTCGATCGCGGGGTTGGCACTCGGTATCGGGGGCCTCGTACTGCTCACCGATCCCTTCTCGAGCAAGGGGGGCATAGACCACCTGGGAGCCTTAGCGTTAGTGATCGCGCCCATGTCGTGGGCCGCAGGTTCTTTGTACTCGAAGCGCGCGCGGCTGCCGCGCAGACCGCTGTTGGCCAGTGCGATGCAGATGTTCGCGGGCGGTTGCTGTTTAGCAGTCGCCGGAGTTGTGACCGGAGAGCTAACCAGGTTGAATCCGATCGACCAACCCTCTTGGGTCGCCTGGACCTACTTGGTATTGGTCGGTTCGTTAGTTGGGTTCACTTCCTACATGTGGGTCTTGAAGAATGCACGCACTTCGCTGGTCAGCACCTATGCCTACGTGAACCCGATAGTCGCGGTTCTGCTAGGAGCATGGTTCCTCGATGAGCGGCTCTCGGTGCGATCGATAGTTGGCGCATCGGTGATCGTTCTCGGCGTGGCAGCGATCGTTTCTTCAGCCCCACAGCCGACGGTTGGCGAAGAGGCACCAGGACCGGGTTGAGTCATCGACTCACCCGTTTGCCGATCTTCGGATCTTTAGAGATCGCTGCCCAGAAAACATCAGAGAGCAATCGGTATCCATCCGTCGAGGGATGGAACCCATCCTCAGAGATCATCGATTTGCCTTGAGCTGAAAGCGTCCTACTCGGTGCGACAAGATCCACCAACACGGCGTGGTCCTTGGCGACGACCCGTCTTATCTCGGCGTTCCATTCATCGACCCGACCATGAACGATATTGGAAGGGATAGCCTTATAGCTCGGAAGGGTGGTGAGGTCGGGGATGTTTCCCACGAATACACGCTCCCCATGGACACTGGTCCTGATCAAGATGGAATCGAGCGCCGCTGCATACCGCTCGACGGGCATGAGGCTGTTGAAATCATTCACCGCAAGCCAAACGGTGACCAGGTCCCCCTTGGCTTCTTCGGCCTTGGGAACTTGCTCGGTCAATGCCTGCTCGGCGGTCGACCCGCTCACGCCCAGTCGCACGAACCGGCTCCCCGCTGGCAGATGCGCAAACAACTGCGCCACCCACGCGTCCTTGTCGGGATCGGCGGCGCCTATGCCTACGGTGTCTGATGCACCGATCGCTACGTAAGTTAGTGGCCCATATCTAAGGACCGGCCTCGAGTTGCATCCGACAAGAAGCAGGACCGCAACCAGAAGCGAACGAGCCTTCATAAACTCCCCCTTACAGCTCCAACAGCGAACCTGGAGAATCCTACTTCGCTGCTAGACAGCCTCAGACGACATCGATCGGGTCGAATAGGATTCCTCGCATGCCAAAGACGTCGCGCAAAGCATCTTCCTTTGCAGAATCGGTCATCCGCGAGATGACGAGGCTCGCCATCAAACACGGCGCGATAAATCTTGCGCAGGGCTTTCCTGATTTCGGCTGCCCCGACGAACTCAAAGTGGCAGCCAAGGCCGCTATCGATGCAGACATCAACCAGTACGCGATCACTTGGGGAAGCAAGAACTTTCGCGACGCAATCGTCGAGAAGACTGCCCGCCATCATCCGGCATGGGATATCGACCCCGAAACCGAGATAACGGTCACCTGCGGAGCAACCGAAGGCATGATCGCATCGATGATGGCCGTACTAGACCCGGGAGACGAGGTGATCGTCTTCGAGCCCTTCTACGAGAACTACGGGCCAGACGCAATCTTGTCTGGTGCGATCCCGAGATACGTGACGCTGCACGAACCGGATTGGCACATCGACGAAGATCAACTGAGCGCCGCGTTCAATGAGAAGACCCGCGGCATCGTAGTCAATTCACCACACAACCCAACGGGCAAAGTCTTCACGATCAAAGAATTACAGTTGATCGCCGAGTTGTGCACCAAATGGGATGTCGTCGCATTCACCGATGACATCTACGAACACATCACCTACGGACACGAGCATCATCCGCTTGCACTCATCGACGGCATGCGCGAAAGAACGGTGTCGATAGATGCTCTGTCTAAGACTTACTCGGTCACCGGGTGGAGGGTTGGGTGGGTCATCGCCCCACCCGCACTCACCTCTGGGGTCCGAAAGGTTCACGACTTCCTGACGGTCGGGGCAGCCGCTCCGTTGCAAGAGGCTGGGGCGACCGCTCTTCGGATGCCAGAGGCGTATTACGCCGGACTGGCCGAGGCGTATCAGCAAAGACGCGATACATTGGTCCCCGCCCTCGAGGAAGCCGGCTTCAAAGCGTCGGTCCCCGACGGCGCCTATTACGTCATGTGCGACATCACCGGCGTGACCCAAGACGACGATGTCACGTTCGCGAAGCGGCTGGTTGAAGCACCCGGGGTTGCGGCGGTTCCGGGCTCTTCGTTCTATTCCAACCCGCACCTTGGCAGCAACAAGATCCGGTTCGCCTTCCCCAAGAAACTCGAAACCCTTCACGCCGCGGCCGAACGCCTGTCACGGCTGCGATAACCATGGACCACGTGCTTATCCGCAAACTCGAACATCTCACCCGAGCCGCGGGGGCCCCGCGCCTTGGATTCGCCGTGGAAACCCGAGACCGCCCCGGACCAGCACACAAGAATGGAGCTTTCCCCGACGACAACGTGTGGATCCAACTGCACGGTGGCCTTTTCGTCGCAAAGACAAGGGTACGCATCAGTTGGATCGGTGAATACTCGAATATCAAAGAGGTGCGCGCGCGAACCAAGGGCTCACCCCTATTCGAAGTCGAAGACTTCTGGTCCCATCGGGCCAAGTACGGATATGCGGCCGTTGCACAGATACAGCAGGAGGCGTGGATCGAACCATTCTGGGCTGGGCCTCGCACCTACGCTTACGAGTGGGTCGTCCTAGAAGATGCGAAGAAGAGATCTTCCTGGCTAGACAAGAAGGAAGCGCCAAGGGGCGGCGAGGATCTCGTCCGGCGGTTCAACGACTGGAAGTCCTCTCCTTGATGAGATTGGCTGCGCTGATCCTGTGTCTCATCTACGGCGGGAGCGCGATGGCCGGTGGGCTGAACGGTGCGATCAAGAAGAAGATCGAGAGTTGGTCTGGATATCTTCAGGCGCTTTCTGGTGCGGTCCTGATGGCCGGCGGCGTCTTGTTCTGGCTGGGCAAGCACTACGATCTGCGGCTGATAGTGATCGGTCTGGTCGGCATATCGGTCGCGGCCCTGCGCAACGGTTTCCACATGCACGGCAAGCCAACCCTCTTCCATCACGTTGCCAGACTCGTGATCGCCGTATCGATCGTAGGGATGATCGTCAGGGTAGGTACCTGATCTTCCCATGCATGCCATAGGCGAAGTGGCCCGGCAGGTGACATGCGAACGTCATATGTTCGGCCCCCCTGAATACGTAACTGGTGGTTGCCCGCGACAAAGCGCCAACACTTACTTCGCCAGGAACCTCGCCGTGTTGGTTCTCGGTGCCTTTTTCGTGCCTTAACTGAACCGCTTCGTCGCCGATGATGAATTCATGATCGATCGGATCGTCGTTCACGATGACGAAATGCACGGCCCGCCCCCGCCTGACTACGATGACATCTTGATTGAAATGAGAATGGTGGATCCTGATAATTACCGCCCTGGAACCGATGTCTGGCCCGCTCTTCGCCGAAGCGACGGGTCCGATCCCTATCACTAACAAACTGAGGGCTGCGAGCAGAGCAGCAACGACTTTGCTAGGCATCGGCGTTCCTCAAAACCTGACGCCGACCTGCCCGCCACGTAACCAGAACCAAGAGCAGCAAGGTCGCAGCAGCGGGGATCATGCCGCGATCGGATGACTCAACGATCGCACTGACCTTGCTCAGTCCAGCATCGCGCGGCGACGCGGCACCGCCGTGGGCATTAATCGCAAGGTCGTATCGCAACTGACCCACGGTCGAATCGATCTTCAAGTAGCTGAGCCACATGCCCGAGTTGGGGATCCACGACATACCCTTGTCGGCAGCAAGATCGGTGATCAATGTCGCCGATGCGGGCTCGCTCAGCGGGACCGTGAATCCATGGCCCGCGTGGGGCAGCAGGTCCGGGGCTTCGTCGGTCAACAGATAAACATCGGCGTTCACGTGATCGGTCGAGACCTTGCCGAGTCCGAGGATCCGAAGCGGAACCCAAGGGTTCTTGGTAGGGATGGTGAGATGAACCGGTGTTCCGTCGCCAAGAGCCTGTCCCCTTGCCGCAGCCGCATCGCCATCGAACTTAGCCGCCAGGAAGATCGGGCTGCGCGCAGCATAGAAGTCGAGCACTTCGGGAGCATCTGGGGGCAGGAGGAAACCATTGGACTTGGCCCATGAGCCGACCGATCTGCCGCCGCCTTCGAGAACCGTCAGATCCAATGCGTCGATGCGCGCCGTTAGGAGCACTCGCGCAGCGGCGATGAACGCTGCGCCTCTTACGCTATCGAAAGCGGCTTCTCGTGGAGGCTGGGTCTCACGGGCCAAACGTTGAAGTGTCCAATCACCGCCGCGCTCGACCTTCGTTGGGACTCCGGGCAGTGGAACGATCGAGCCAAACTTCCCGCCCCCGCCGGCGAACGAGAAAGAAGTCACGTAGTGCTCGACTCCGTTGTGATAACCGGCCAGGGTGGTGGTTCGCACGAGATTGACCGCCCCATTGCGGCCTATCAATCCTCCGCAGGCCATAGCGGGGGCCGCACCGATCACGAGGAAAACAAAGAACGACACTGCCCATGCAAGGAACCTTCGCATCGCCATCTCCTTTTGGTTGACAGCGATTACGACGATCTGGCCCTGCTAATGGTTCCCCGGTTGGTTAGATCTTTTCGGCCAATACCTCGGCTTCTTTCAGCCACGAGTCGATCGCATCAAGCCCGCGTGTCCAAAAACCCGGGTCCGAAACATCGATGCCAACGATCTTGGCGAGTCTTTCCGGAGAATCAGATCCACCTGCAGCAAGAAGTTCCATATAAGGCGCAACCATGGCGTCTTTGTCTTCCAGATACTTCTGATAGATGGCCAAAGAGAACAAGTAACCGAACGAGTACGCGTAAACATATCCGGGCCATTCGAAGAAGTGTGCGATGTAACTCCACCAGATGTTGTAATCGTCGGTTACTTCGACGCTGTCCTGGAACAGATGCGTTTGAGCCTTGCGCCACAGTTCGTTGATGCGCTCGACGGCGAGTTCGCCTTCATCTCTGCGTGCAAGATGCACTGACTCTTCGAAGCGGTTTAGGGCGATCTGCCGAAAGGACGTGCCGATGGCATCTTCGAGTCTGCCCGTGAGAAGAGAGAGCCGCTGCTTTGGCTCGGTCACATCGCGAAGGTAGCGCGAGAACGTTAGGGCTTCGCCGAACACACTTGCCGTCTCAGCGAGTGTCAACGGAGTATTCGCATTAAGCAAAGATTGCGAACCACCAAGCACGCCATGCAAACCGTGCCCGAGCTCATGAGCCAGCGTGAAAACGGAATTACGGTCGTCGGTGTAGTTCATCAGCACATAAGGGTGGTGGTACGGGACGACGGTCATGCAGTACGCGCCGGGGGATTTGTTCGGGTAAGCGGCCGCGTCGATCCAGTTGTCGTCGAAGAAGCGACCGATGATCTTGCCGGCCTCGGGTGAAAAGTCGTGATAAGCCTCGAGAACTATCCGTTTGCCTTCATCCCATGTAACAGTCGTTGAGTCGACAGACACCGGAGCGAAGCGATCGTAATCGGCGATCTTATCGAGACCAAGGAGGCGAGCCTTCAACCTGTAGTAACGCTGAGCGATGTCATATCGAGAAACGACAGCATCGATCAGAGCTTGGACCGACTCGTCTGATGCTTCATTGCTGAGGTTGCGATCCGAGATCCATGTTGGATAGTTGCGCAACCTGTCCGTCGTGGCTTTATCGAGAAGGATGGTATTGAGCACGAATGTTCGCGTGCGAAGGCCGCGCTCCAATTCGGTAGTGATGGCTCTGGCCGCTGTTCGACGAACTTCGCGCTCGGGGCTGTACAACTTCGACAGCGCCGCTTCGAACGTTAGGCTTTCGCCATCGAAGTCGACAGTGAAAGCTCCGGCGAGGTCGGTGAAGAGCCGTTTCCAAGCCGCAGACCCCGACATCGACGTTTCCTTGAGAACCTTCTCCTCGGGTTCCGACAATACGTGCGGCTTGTCGCGCCTTAACAGTTCCAGCCAGTGGCGATAGGCACTCATTTCCTGCGACGCCAACGACGATCGAGCCTTCGCATCGTCCAAAGCGATCCATTCGAGCTTGAAGAACAGGGTCTGCGTTTCGATAGCCGCGTCGAGCTCCTGAACCTTCTGTACGAAAGCACCGCGCGCTTGGTCGGATGTATCGGTGGAGTAAGAAAGTTCAGCGAAGACGTAGGCTCGTCCGAGGAGTGACTGGATCTTCTCGTAGGCTGCCACCGCTTCGTTCAAGCCAGCGGCGGTCAAAGATTCGACCTTGCCTCTGTAGGTCTTCGTGAAGGACGACGCCAGCTGCTTCGCCTCCTGCATCTCGGCGTGCAGCTTGGGATCTTCAGCATCCGCGAAAAGATCTCCGATATCCCAGAGGACATCTTTCGCGCTTTGAGTTTCTGACATGCGGCCATCGCTCCTGTCGTGAGCTAACTTGGAGCGCGCGAGTCTACGTTAGCGGAAGCTTACGATCGGCCCCCGGAACCGCGACGGCTCTGGCTTCCAGCCGTAACGGTCGAGATCGACCTTGGGGCCGGGAAGAACATCGATGCCTTCGTTGCCCAACAATGCCGCTTGCTCGATCGGGTGCCTGCCCGGACGCTGGGGCAACGCGCCATCGTTGTCGGTCACGCGGTGCCATGGCACATCGGGCGAAGCCGACTGGATCACCCATCCCACCAAGCGGCTCGCATCGGGTGGATAGCCAAGCGATTCGGCGATGGCGCCGATATCGGCGACTTTCCCGGCAGGGATCTGCGATACAACATCGAAAACCGCCGCCCTGAATGGACCTTCGTCCAATCCACGTGCTCGCAGCTGGTTCATAGGCACCTCCCGGGATGCGCGTTGCTGGCCGGTTAATGGGATGCCATTGATTTTGAAGGACTTCCGGGAAAGGTCAACCCCTGCAATGAGAACTTCTTGTAAAACTTTTCTTCTAGATACCCAGTATCAGTTTTGCGGTCTCCGAAACAGCGCGTGCCGCGGATGAACGTCCGAACTTGCGTTCCAGCCAATCGTAGGTGACCCGAAGCCTCGGGTTGGCAGGCAACAGGCGGCCCGCCGGCACTTTCGACTGGGGGACTTGATCGAAGTTCGCAAGCTGCCGGAGTACGTCCTGCGGCTGGGTCTGCAGGTCTGCATGCAGGCGTACAAGCAGCATCACGCCACCATCGCTGACCATCATCCGTTTGTAACTAGCCTGCGGTGACGTATCCTGCTTAACCTGCTTTACGGCTTGTCCCATGCTCGAACCTTTTGAAGGGGGACGCGATTATGCGAGCCAGCGAGACCAGTTCTACGCATTTGACTTTAACTACAGCGATGAAATTCCCAAAGGCCTCTTGGAGGTAGACGATGCAAGCGTCCAAACCGGTCAAAGCGTCCCAGGTGATCCTGTCCCAGTCGATGGGGGTCGCCGACGCCAACCTCATCAACTTCGTGCACGGCGGTGTGATCATGCGATTGGTCGACTCGGCGGGGGGCCTGGCCGCGATGAAACACTCCGAGGGCACAGTCGTGACCGCCGCCATCGACGAGATGAGTTTCATCGAGCCGATCGCTCTTGGGGACCTGGTCACCGTGAGAGCCTCGGTTAACGATGTAGGCACGACCTCGATGGAGGTGGGCGTAAGGGTAGAGACCGAAAACGTCGTAACCGGCAGGAAGGCTCACGCCTCGACCGCTTATCTCGTGTTCGTCGCCCTTGATTCTCGAGGGCAAAAGCGCCTGGTGCCCAAACTCATGGCTCAAACCGATGAAGAGAAGCGCCGCATGCGCGAAGCGAAACTCAGGCGCCAGGCCCGCCTAGCCAGGCGTGAATCGATCAGGGCAGGAAGCGAGTCTGCCTTGACAGGCCCACCAGCCGAAAACGAGCCAAGTAGTTCTTAACCATTATTAACAGTTGACACAACAGTCACGATAGGTATCACAATGAACACCATGCGCCCCAAGATTACACGGCACCAAAACCCTCGCCACCCCACCTGGCTCGCCTTGGCGATCTCGTTGATCACGGCGGTCGTCGGCGTTTGCGGGGTCCCCGCCACGGGAGCCTTGGCCGACCCCTTGTTTCCTCCCCAGCTGCCGACACCAGCTGAGATGGCTGCATTGCAGGCACAGATGCACAGCTCTCTGGATCACGTGCGCGCCACGCAGGCCGCCCTTCAGAAGGCTGTAACTGACTTCGAAGTTGCCAACGACCGGCTGACAGCACTCGCGGGAGCGATCCAGGGATCGCAGGCTCATCAAGATGAACTCGATGCTGAACTTCGAGCATCACAGGCAACGATCGATTCGCGCGCCAGCGCCGTTTACAAGTCCGAACGCATCGGCTTGGTTGATGCATTGGTATCGGCTCACACCTTCCGCGACTTCATCACCGTTGTCGGCATCTTCACTTCGGTCTCGAACTCAGATGCCGCCGCCGTTCTTCACGTGAGGAGCCTGCGCGCCGATGCGGTCAAGGTACGCACAACCCTTGAAGAACAAAAGGTCGCCCAACTGCAACTCGCCGCTCAGTTAGCGGTCCAGGAGAAACAAGTCGAAAGAACCCTTGCAGCGGCAAGCCAGCAGTTCGTGGCGGTTCAAGCCGAGATGGCCAAACGCAAGTCAGGATGGGCGTTCCCCGTGAAGGGCGCATATTCATACATAGACACCTTCGGGGCCCCCCGCATGGAGGGAACCAAGTACTACCACCGTCACGAAGGAAATGACATCTTCGCGCTCAAGGGGACCCCGTTGGTCGCTGTAGTTGATGGAGTGATCGAAAATGTCGGCACTGCCGTCCTTGGCGGGAACAAAGTTTGGCTTCGATCCCCCGGCGACAATTGGACCTACTACTACGCTCACCTATCGGCGTACGCAGCAGGCATCGCCAACGGGGTCAGGGTCCACAAGGGCGACGTGATCGGCTACGTCGGCAACACGGGCAACGCGCAGGGGACCCCGCCGCACGTCCATTTCGAAACCCATGTCCCCTCGGGCGCTGCGATCGATCCATACACAATCCTGAGGAGAGCCGACCCGCTGGTCAAGTGATCGGGGGTCACCTGATCTTCTCCAAAGGGCCGGGGGACAGATCCGGATGCGAGACCCGAAGGAGCCGTAGATCTCTTTCCCAAATTCTTTCGGGAATCCGCCAAGCTGACAATACCGCCACGTAGAATCTCTCCCCCACCTGCAGGCAAGCATGCCGAAGGCGATTGAATGACATGCTTGCAGGGCTGCGTTTTAGGGCCTACAAGTGGGGGCCAAGAAGCTGGGCGGCCGGGTCTAGAAGGACGAAAACGGAAGGGACGAACATGGATCAGCAAGAGGCGCTACAGCTGGATCAGGCCGAACAGGCCTCCTTGCCCGGGATGGCCCCGGCTCGCCTCGATCATTCTCAGCCGCCCCCCGATCATTCTCAGCCGCCCTTGATGGGGTTGGTGTCGGAAGTTCCTTCGCAATGGCCCCCCGCCCGAGTTGAGGTTGGAATCAACCAGATGAACCTGCTCGCAGACCAATCAGTCTTGGTCGCTCAAGAAGTGCAGCCTCAACAGTTGGCGCTGCTAGAAGACCCACCGCTTTGGGAACAGGAACCGGCACCGATCCAACGCAAACCTTCCCCAGGAAGGCTGGCGCGCAAGCGCGCACGAGCCGGTATTTCCGCGGGGCAGGGAACTTTGTTTTGACCGCTATCGCACTTTCTCCTTCAAGAGCATCGGACTTCAAGACCTGCCCTCAGTTGTTCAAGTACCGCGCGATCGATCGCATAGCGGAACCCGAAGACCCGGCAAGCGCCCGCGGTACGTTGGTGCACCTCGTCTTGGAGAAGCTCTTGGGTTGCGATCCATCAGAGCGTTCACGCGACAACATCGAAAACATCATCGAGGTTGCTTGGGAATCACTTCGAGAAGAGGCCGAACAGCAGGGGATGGTTTTCAGCAAGGAGCAAGAAGAGATTTGGCTGATCGAAGTGAAGTCGCTGATAGATAACTACTTCGCGATCGAAGACCCTTCTTTGATAACCGCTCATGAACTGGAATGGTGGGTCGAACACGATGACGGCAACTTGTTCTTAAGAGGGATCATCGACCGCGTCGAGGTCGATCAAAATGAAGACTGGATCCTTTCTGATTACAAGACAGGCCGTTCGCCAAGCGAGACATACGCGTTGGGGGCCTTCTTCGGTCTTAAGTTCTACGCGCTTGTTTGTTGGCGAGCATTCGGCAAGATGCCAGCCAAACTCCGGCTGTTCCATCTGCGTGAACCCGAGGTGCTAACTCTTATCCCAACTGAACAGATGCTCGAGGGGGTTGAACGACAGCTGTCGGCGATAGCCTCAGCCATCCGCAAGGCGGTGGAGAAGCAAGACTTCAGACCTCGCCCAGGATACGCGTGCGCGTGGTGCCCGCATCAAGCGATCTGTCCAGCATTCGTCGCGACGCAAACCGACGCCGCCGTCCTAACTGCTTAGGACGTCCAAAGCCCCGATGCTCTACCGACGAATGGATTGAGCGCCTTTTCTCTATCGATCGTCGTCGCAGGGCCGTGTCCAGGATAAACAGCCAAGTCGCCCAGTGGGAACAGTTTCTGCACGATCGAACGCAATTCATCGTCGGCATTGCCGCCAGGTAGATCGGTCCGCCCGATCGACATCGCAAACAGCGTGTCCCCAGAGAACACCATGTCGTTGGTAACCAAACTGATGCTTCCCGCGGTGTGGCCGGGAGTGTGAAGCACCTCGAGTTCCGAATCGCCGACGGCGAGTTTGTCGCCCTCGGCGAGCATCCGGTCTACACCGGGTGGAGGGGGCCCTTGGATACCGAGGAACATCTGCATGCTCTCCGACATCCAACCCAACATGTCGACGTCATCGGCATGGATGCTGAATGGGGCCCCTGTGGCGATACGGATCTGTTCGGCGGCAGTGATGTGATCGAAATGCGCGTGTGTGGCAACGATGCCCACAACGTTCAGGCCGTTTCGCGATATCGAATCCAAGATGATTTCGGTGTCACCGCCCGGATCGATGATCAAGGCTTGCTTGGTCGCCACATCGCCTACGATGTAGCAATTGCAATGAAGAGGGCCTACTTCAAGAACGTCATATATGCGGATGGACACGCATCCACTCTATTAGGCATCCCCGCGCGGCACACAGGCTTGGAGTTGGTTTGATCAAACCGTTGGTCTTCGAGATGAAGATCGAGCTAGCCGCTCCCCCCGCGAAGCTCTGGCCGTTCCTTGTGGATTGGGAGAACCTCGGTTCATGGATGAAAGAAGGGCGTCGGTTCAAAGTAACCAGCCGGGCCCGCGAGGGCGTAGGTGTGACCGCTGAGGCCGACATCCGCATCGCTCGGGTGACCACCCACGACCTGATCCGGGTCACGCAGTGGCAGCCCCGGCGCCTGCTGGAGATACAGCACCTCGGATGGGTGAAGGGAAACGGGCGCATGACCATCGCCGAAACCGGCCCAGGTTCGGCGCTTTTTTGGACAGAAACCCTGATCCCCCCGCTTGGCCTTGTTGGCTCCTTCGGCCTTAAAGTCCTAAGGCCCCTCATCCATCGGGTGTTCCGGCGCGACCTTAGATTGCTAAAGGCATTGGTTGAGGCCTGACAGCGCGCGTTAGAGTCTCAAAGACATGACCAAAAGGCGGGGGGGCAAAGACCTATTCAAAAGGTGGCTCTGGTTCGTCTATGCCCCCATCTGTTTGACGATCGTGCTGCTCTTGATCTGGGCGTTTGGGCTGATGCCAAGCTCAGGCGTGCCCGTTGTGCTCTTCTTCTTCCTTTACTCGGCGTTATCGGTGCGATTGATCGTTGAAAGGCGAAAACGCGGAGTATCGATCCCGGTCCCCCGCCAGATCGTGCTCGCCATCGCCGTGACCACGGCGCTCGCAGTTTTCGGAATGGTGTCGTTCGCTATCGGATGGAAGCGGCTGTCGAGCAGCGGTCAGGGTTTGAGGTTCATCACCTTCGGAGGCTTCTCGATCTTGCTGGCGCTTATGCTCCCCTTCTTCAAGGTCCTCGACTCAACACTCAAAGGGGCGACGCGCGTTTTCAAGAGACTGCGATCGAGAAGAACCAGGGCCAGCGCTTAACCATCCCTCGCGGCTAACGCTTGTTTGAACTCGTCGCTGGCGAACCGCTCCTGTTGAACCTTGCGGGCATTGGTCAAAGCCGCTTCATAGGCAGGCATGATCACTTCGTTAAGGGCCGCCTTGTTGGCCGCCACTGCACCAGCGGGATTGCCCAAGATCTTGCTCGCCAAGGCTCTTGCCGAAGCCATCACTTGGTCCGGTGCCGTAACCTCGTTAACTAGGCCCCACTCCAGCGCAGTGTTCGCATCGATCGGCTCTCCGGTCAAGATCATCTGCGACGCCCTTGTGAAACCGGCAAGCAACGAGCACCAGAACGCTCCCCCGGTCCCCGGGATGATGCCAACCTTCACCCAGACCTGCCCGAGTTTGGCTTGCGACGAGATGACCCTAAGATCGCACGCGAGAGCCAGGTCCATGCCCGCCCCCATGGCATGACCGTTGATTGCCGCGATCACGGGGACCGGTACCTGCCTTATCGAACGGATCATCTGCTGGAAGCCCTCATACAGATGCTCGGCGGCTTTCGCCGGGTCGGTTTGGGATAGTCGCTTAAGCTCGGCGAAATCGCCGCCCGCCGAAAATGTTTTGCCCTTGCCGGTCAAGATGATGACTCGGCAGCCGCGCGCGGCCATCACGGCGTCGGAGATGGCTTTCGTCGTTTCAAGCGTGAGCGCGTTGGCCTTGTCGGGACGGTTGATGGTTATCGTTGTCACTTCGCCATGTTGGACCAAGACGTCATTCATCGATGGCACTCTACCAACGCAACCAATAGATCGGGCGGGCCCATGGTCAGGGTCTCAACGCTTCGTCGAAGCGAACTTGGTCCAGCAACCGGTGTGATAGTGCCTTCGGTCGTCGAGGCGCCCAACTGGATACGCGACGATGTGCGAAGTCCCCGGCGCGATCGAAGCTTGACAGTAAGGACAACGGTAGAGCCGATCGCCTTTGACCGATCGCTGCACAACGGATCCATCGACCTGAGATGACGACGGACCTCGCACAGCATCTGCGATCTCATCGATAGAACGTGCCTTGGTTGGACCTTGGTTCCTGCGACGGGTCGATGCAGTTTCGTCTCTTCGACTACGTCGCGGCACGGCTAAGCCGACGTTTCCTCGTCGCCCGGCACGCCGGCGCCTGAGTCGAACATGAACAACTTGTAGCCCTCGGCATACTTGAAACCCTGTCCCGAGGCGCCGGCCAGCAGCTGGCCCATGTCTTTGATCAGTCCATCGACCCGCGTCGAGTCTTCGCCCATCTGGCTCACGTGGGTCATGATCGCTTTTATCTTCGTGTCGATGTGGTCGGTTATGTCCACGAAGTAGTCCGGCTGGGTGGTGAATGAAAGCAAGCAGGCCTTGATCGCGTGGGGGCCGAACCCCTTGTCGTATAGGTCTTCGCGGTAAAGCGGGACCGTAGATGCGCCTGGATTCACTGCGGCCAAGAACGACTCACCCACTTTTCGGTGGTCGGGATGATTGACGTATCTCTGAGCGAAATAAAACGTTGTTGGATCGGGACCAACAACCACGTCGGGTTTGATCCGTCGGATCTCGCGGATCATGTCGCGTCTTAACTCATGGCTATCCTCGACCGCTCCGTCTTCGTAACCCAAGAAGATGACGTCGGAAAGACCGGTGACCTCGGCTGCAGCCTTCTGCTCTTTGATCCGCGTCTCGATCAACCAATCGCGTTTCACATCGGGGTCATTGGATCCTGCCGCCCCGTTGGTTACAACGCAAAGGATGACCTCTTTGCCCTCCGAAGCCCACTTGGCCATGGCACCACCGGCCGAGAACTCGCCATCGTCGGGATGAGGACAGAAAACAAGTACTTTCGAGAATTCGATATCCATCAGATCGCAGCCCTTCCGAATTCAACGAATGCCGCGTGAGTGACCGGCATGACATCGGCGAAGAATGTCTCGACGGCTTCGCCATACTGTCGGATCTCCCACATCGCAGCCTCCGCATTCCTTAGTGATATGAAATTCATCAGTGCTCTAGCGTTAACGGACCAGTAGAACTCGGTGTACAAACCGACGGGCAACACGAGTCTGGCTAGTTCCTTCGCAACACCAAGATCGAGCAGGCTCTTATAAGACTCCCATGCAGACTCATATTGTTTGCGAAGCATCTCTTGCACCTGCACAGCGGTGTCGCCATCGACTGGTTCGAAACGGTACGCGCCCGGCTTGCCCACCTGCGAACGGACCTGTTCGGCAGCGGGGATGTAGAAATCTTCGATGGCTTCGGAGTACCTGAGGCTGTGCTCATTGAAACTGCTCCACCGGTGACGCATCCATTCGCGCCCAACGGCGATGGGGCAGCGGATGTGGAACCGGAACAGGTTGTGCTCGAAAGGTGAGGCGTGCTTCTCGCGCATCAGGAACCGGATGAGGCCTTCGTCCTTATCGTCGATCTCGTCCTTGATCTGCAGGAACGAAACCCTCGCACCGTTTACTACCGACAGGTCGGTCGCTTCGGCTGCGTCGAGGCGCACGAATCCGCTGTCCAGCACATCGATCTTGTCGCCAACTCCCGGCATCCTTAACCTCCCCTCGACGTCTTTCCTGCAGGCATCCTAATGGCTGCTCACAGGAACGTCGGCCCGTGCGGGGGCCGCATCCAAAAAAATCTCGCGAAACCATCCATACTTTCCAGCCATGAAAGGTCCTTTGGTATTGCTCGCCCTGGTTGGGGTTTTCGCGGTCGTTCCCTCGGCCCCCAGCACCGCTGTGCGCGGTGCGCCCTTGGCGGCAGAAGTCGCCGTGCAACATCCGGTGCCCGCGGTGTTTCGCGAACCCATCGAGGAACCTTCGCCGCTGCCTTCGCCCGCCGCCTCACCCATCGTCGTAGATACCACGCCTCATGTCGGGTCCAGGGGGCCAGCAATTCAAGAGTTGGAACAAAGATTGAACGCGCTTCATTACATGGTTGGCAAGGTCGACGGGATTTTTGACCGCGCAACGTATTTCGGTGTCGTGGCGTTCCAGAAGGTCGAGGGACTGTCACGCAACGGGCGAGGCGACGATGCGACCCTGGCGCGACTTCAAGTGGCACATACCCCATCGCCGCGGTACGCCACCCCAGCCAACCATCTGGAGGTGGACATACCTCACCAGGTCGTTTACGTAGTGAGGGGCGGCGAGGTTGCGGAGATACTGCCGACGTCAACCGGATCTGGAAAGAGTTTCACGAACGAGGGTTGGACCCGCAAAGCGATCACTCCCAACGGACAGTTCAAGGTGAACCGAAAGATCAACGCGATGCGGATATCGCCACTGGGGGAACTGTATAAGCCCTCTTACTTCGCAGGCGGCATCGCATTCCATGGCAATGGGGCAGTGCCGCCATATCCGGCATCCCACGGCTGCGTTCGACTGCCGATGCCATTCGCAGATTGGTTCTTCAACGAAGCCGCACCGATCGGGATGGTCGTTTACGTGTATGGGGGCCCCGAGGGGCCGAACCCCCAGCCATACATCGCCGACAAACCTGCGCCGTCGCCGTCGCCCTCCACCTCCCCCACTGACCCGGGCCCGTCTCCATCACCATCGCCTACGCATGCTGTGACAGGCACCGTGACCGGAACCTCGACCTCCTAACGACGATGGTCGATCGCCTGCGCGTCCACGGCGTGCGGGCACCAGATGTCGTGAAGTCGATCGCCCGCGCGTGGGGACATCGGACGTCGTGGAGTGAAAAATAAAGTGCTCCGAGTGACACTTTGGCCGAAGCCATTGCATCTCTCGGAGCGATTCCTACATTAAGGCCCGCTCGACCGACCGTCAAGAGGAAAGTTGAAGATTTTTTCGCGACTCAACTGATCTTTGACGAGAACGCTTCCGCATCTTCCGTTTCGGGGCTCGCGGCGCCGGAAAGGAACGCAGTACCTGCTTCGTAACCTGCGTCGATCAACCGCTGGGTCTGTGACATGTTGGTGAATGAAACGTGCCCGACATCCACGACCGGCATCTCGATCACTTTGATCTGCCGTTTCACCTGCGCGATCTCTCTTTGGTAGCGATGTGCCCTCGCCAGGACGAATCCGTGCATCATGAAATCGTGAGGTCGGGAAAGGTTGCGACGCTGACCTGCAGCGTTGACATTCAGGACGTAAACCTGCTTCACGCCAAGCTCAACCGCCTTTGAAATGGGTACGTTGTTCGCGACTCCCCCATCGATGTAAGTCTCGCCTTCGATGACCACAGGTGGAAAGACCCCCGGCATGGCCGCCGATGCCAGCAAAGGATCAACCAGCGGCCCCGATGAGAACCACTTCTCTTCGCCGGTCGCGAGTTCAGTGGCAACGATGTGAGCAGGGATGGTGAGTCCTTCGAAATCATCGATGCCTAGGTCGTTTTCGATGAGCCGCCTCAAGCCAGCATTCGAGAAAACGTAAGAGCCGCGCTTCAGCACATTCCAAGCCGATACCAACTTCCCACCCGGGAAAAGGTCGTCTTTGCGCATATGCATCCAGAGGTCACGCAACAGCAGAGGGCCCTCATTTGTGGGATGAGCAGCCATGAAGACCGCATTCAAGGCGCCTACCGAAGTACCAACGACAACGTCGGGATAGATCGACCTGTCGACGAGCGCCTGCAATAGCCCAACTTGCACGGCCCCCAGGGGACCGCCTCCCGAGAACACGAAGGCGGTCTGGCCGCGCCGCAGTCCCTTGGCTTTGCCCTTCAGTTCGGCCCATCTGTGAGCCATAACGGTCCCCTCCTGGTACCAGAGTAATCGGCAGATTGCACCGATCGGTGTATCTCTCTCTCTCTCCAAAAGGGAAACGGGGAAACACCCTCGTACGTTTCCTTGAGGGGCTCCGGGGCTTTAGGTCAAGCTCTTCGCCTGGTTCGAACGCGCTTAAGTCTTGGTCGCCCTAGCCTTCGTCGTTCGGGCCTTCGACCTGGCTTTGGTTGCGGTGGACTTCGCCGCGGTCTTGGCCGACGCAGCACCTGTTCGGGCTGCCGACTTGGCAGTCTTGGCCGTTGAACGGGCCGCGGCCTTGGTTTTAGTTGCGGCACGCTTCACATCTTTGCTGTCACCTAGGCCTTTCGCGGCAGAGGCAACCGCTTCGAGAGCGATCTTCGCGGCAGCAGCGATCGCTCTTAGCGCGACCTGGGCTTCCTTGCGGGCGTCGCGATACTCCTTCGACTTGCCGATCTGAACTCCAGTATTACGAGCCACCTTGGCAGCGCGGTCAGCCGCCTTGCGAACTTGAGTGGCCGCGTCTTTCACCAACTTCTGAGTGTCCTTGAGCTCTTTCGTCAGCGGTCTTTTAGCCATGTCTCTCCTCCATCGATTTCATCCGATCGCCTTTATCCGTACCCATGTTCTGGTTAAGCATGCCGGGCATTTGAGCCAGGTGTGGTGATACTTGAAGGGTATCGTTAGGTTCACGGGCAGCGCCAGCACCAGCAGTTTCGCGGGCGTGACCCGCGTGTGGGCGCCACAGGTCGAACACTCGATCAGCAAAGACCCATCATGTCTTGATTCCTTCGAGAAGAGTGCCGCCTTGCCCTGGGCATCGACTTCGCGGGGCCCCTTTGGTTTGGCCTCTAGATCTTCGAGATTCATGTAACGCACCTCAAAGAAGAGTCGCCGCGATCTGGCGATAAGCCTCGGCCCCCGGGTGGCGCGGCGCGACCTTCAGGATCGATCTGCCGCGAGAGGGGGCTTCGGCGAAGCGCACTGACTTTCGGATGGGTGGATCGAAGATGGGGACGGCGTAGCGTTTGGCTATCTCCTCCAGCACTTCGCGCGAATGAGTCGTCCGCGGGTCATACATCGTCGCCAAGATGCCCCGGATCTTTAGATTGCGGTTGGTGAATCGGCGCACGTCGTTGATGGTGTCGATCAATTGCGAAACACCTCTTTTGGAAAGCGCCTCGCATTGGAAAGGGATGATCACCTCATGGGCCGCGGTCAAACCGTTGATGGTAAGGATGCCGAGTGAAGGAGGACAGTCGATCAAGATGACGTCGTAGTCGCGATCGACCTCTTCTAGGACGCGTTGGAGTTCGTATTCGCGACCAGTCTTGGTGAACAAGAAGATCTCGGAGCCTGCAAGTTCGATGTTAGAAGGCGCCACATCGGCCTCGTCGGCCCCGATGATGACCTTCTGAATCGGCATCCGGCCAAGAAGCACATCGTGGATAGTGATCTCGAGTGCGTCTGGGTCTATCCCGGTTGAGAAGGTGAGGCTCCCTTGGGGATCGAGGTCCACCAACAGGACCCGCAGGCCCTGCTCGCCAAGGGCTGCACCAAGCGAGAAGGTCGAGGTGGTCTTCGCGACCCCGCCTTTCTGATTCGCCAAAGCGAAGATACGTGCCATGCGTTCACTCTACAGGGCCGCCTATTCTTCGGGAACAGGCTTGCCTTGTCTTATCGCTTCGAGCGCTTTGGGGAAACCGATCTCGAGGAACGCCTTGAAATTGTCGTCCTGGTATTCCAGGACACTGCCGATGAGCCGGTCGAGTTCGTCTTCATCGACGCACTCCAGGGGGACGTTGCCCATCAGATGGATGGCGCCTTCATCGTCGCATGCGAACCGGATGTACTGGCGGAAGTTGCGCTGCAAGATCCATCGATATGCGGCCGCTTGGGTCGGGAGTTCGGGAGCCCTTATGAAGTACGACTCCACTTGCAAAGTTCTATCCCCGATGCGGAGCGTCAGCGCGATCCCCTTCTTGTTATCGCCATCCATGCGGACATACCAAGAGTCATCGGAGTCGGGTTCCCAGTCGAAGCTGTGTTCCTTGAGGTAGTTAACGATCAGTTCGCGAAGCTGCTGTTTGGTGCGCGACAACTTGTCGGTGTCACCCGTCAACATCGGGCTCCGGCAGGACGACGGTTGCCGAGGTGGGGCTTTCCAGAGGCTCGAAGATGGGAGGGTCGAAGCCCGACTGTTCGAGCAGTTCCGCGATCGCATCGGAAGTCCATCCTTTGCGTCTCAGATAAAAGATCAAGTTGACCGGCGCAAGGTCTCTACCGCACGAGGGGCAGTATGCCCAGTCGTAGCCTCCTTCTGGAAGGGGGCTCGAACAGTAACCGCAGGATTGTCCGGAGATCCGTTCTTCGGGAAATGTCTCATAACCATCAAGGAACCCGCGCGCGTAGTCCCAAGAGACGTACTCATCTGGATCGGGCTGCCATGCTGGTTCGTGGACGGGGGGCCTTCCGGCTTCCAAGATCTGCTGCAGATTCCCGGCCAACAGGTCCCACCCTAGGAAGTGGTCGCCTTCGCAATCGGGGCAGTACACGATCACCCCTTTGATACCGCGCGATCCCAGCACTGCCTTTAGCGTTTTGACATCGACGAGGTCTTGGTGAAGCGCCTCGCGTTCTACATCGTCGATCTCGGTTATCTCGTCGTCGAAGTCGTCGTCCTCGAACTCCGGATCGCCGATATGCTCTGCGTCAGACATCACTCGATATCCTACTCCCGCCCGACGACTACATTTCGCCGGATCCGGTTCGGTAGGTAACCGTATAGGAGGTCCTAGGTGATCGAAGTTCGCATGGGAGTTGTTGACGCAAGCAAGGAACTGCAATTGGAGCTCGACGAAGACCTTGACGCATTCCGTAAAAGGATAGAGGACGCGCTCGGTTCATCAGGGTTCTTGTGGATGGACGATGGCAAGGGCAAGCACTTCGGCGTCGTGGCGAACCAGGTCACCTACGTAGAGGTTGACACCGCCAGCGCCCGCTCGGTCGGTTTCGCCCCCTGAACCCGACCTAAGGCAGCCAGTCCACATCGATAACAGCAGCCCCGCGCTCTAGAGTTAACAGCGACTGCGGAGCAGGAACCGACGATCGTCTGATCCTTAATCGAAGGTTCCGGAATCCGGGACGCCCCAGGCGTTCCCAATTGCGATGCGTACTCATGAAGGCCCTCTGAGCCCTTCGGCCTCCCATGAAACGCGCTGTGGTGGGATCGGCGAGATACGCGATCGAGCCGTCCTGTCGGTCGAAGAGGGCCACGGCGCGGCCCTTTCCTTTGTTGATACGAACTACCGTGCGGTCATCGGACATGACGGACAAGAAGACGTCGAACATGATCCTTTGGGTCGTTGGCAGGGCAACGGTGCGTCCCTCGGCGAGCCAGTTCATCATCAGCACCCGCCGCTCGCGCTCGGTTATCCCATAGAGCGCACTTCCAAATATCGAGCCCCAGCTGACGTCCTTTCCATCATGTCGGTGCCCCGCATAGATGTATTCATCGAATCGGGGCGCCTCTGCCCCCGCCGATGCCCTCATCCCCATGAATCCACCGCGCTCGATGTGGATCGACTCAAGGTGCCGTCCCCTCTTCTCGAAAGCAACGACCAATTGCGGATCGAAATTGGTCCGAGTAAGACGCAGTGGAACCACCAAACGGCCACCCTGTTTGAGTTGATCCAACAGAGCAAGAGGGACAACATCGCAGCTTGCCGTCATGACGATGCGATCATATGGAGAGCCGGCACGCCAGCCTTTCCTGCCGTCACCAACCCGGATCGAGGCTTTCGCTCCCGACTGTGTAACGGCCCCTTTCGCAAGAGCTACCAAGCCTGGTTCGATATCGATCGACGTAACCGAACCGGTCTTGCCTGCGATGTGAGCCATCAAAGCCGCGTTGTATCCGGTGCCTGCGCCAACCTCGAGTACGTTCATGCCGGGTTCGATCGCCAGCATCTCTAACATGACCGCCATGATCGCGGGCTGAGACGATGAACTGATAGCCATGCCATGTTCGTCTTTCATCGTCGGGATCGCGACGTCGTCATAGACGCGGCCCAGACCTTCTTGCGACACCACTTCGGCAAGGAACAATTCCCTTGGGATGTAACTGAAAGCTTCTTTCACCGGCTCGGTCTTGATGGAGTGGTTCTTAACCAACCGGTCGACGAGTCTTAGCCTTAGTTTTTGGCTGGCTCGCGCCGCGGAGGAATCGAGCGTCAACGCTGGCGGCGTGATTTCAAGAAGGAACGCGCGCGGCCGATCTTGACGGCCTTCTCGGCCCCCTTGACCGCCGCCCCGGCCTGGCCGGGCTCATCGGCCAAGATCGGCCTACCTTTGTAAACCCGAACGATCTCACCGAGAACCGCTTGGATGGTGCCCGCTATCGGAATGGCAAGCACCGCCCCAACAACTTGGAACAGTTCGGTGCCGATCAGGACTGCGAGTAGAACCAGGAGCGCATTCAGTTTCACAGCGCGGCCGATGACCACCGGGTACAAGAAGTGGTTCTTTATCTGCTGATAAGAAAGCATCGCAGTCACAACGACTATCCCTGCCACGGTCGAATGCGCGAACGCGAGCAGGGCCGCCGGGACGATCGCGAGGATCCCTCCGATGATCGGCAGGACATCGATCAGTCCGGCCCATACAGCCAACGGGCCGATGAAAGAAACGCCGGTCAAACCAAGCGCTATGGCTGCAACCACTCCATTCAGCGCAGCAAGGAGAAATACTCCGGTGGTGTAACCGCTAACCAGCACCGATGTTGCTTCGCCGATACGGCTGAAAGACTCCCTTCGACTCTCAGGAACCACGCCCATGAACCCAGCAACGATGTTGGGTCCTTCGGCCAGCAGGAATATCGCAAGGATCACGACCAAGGTGGTTGACAAGGCCGCTGCTGCGATCTTCTGCAGCACGCCGATTATGGTGTTCGGCAGTTTCTCTAGGATGCCCTGCAGGGCTGGACCAACCTTCTTCAGTTGACCGTCGACATGAAGGCTCTTCGCTATGTGGCCGAGCGGCCCTTTCCCGGATTCGAGATCCCTAACGCTTTGTGGTCCCTGTTTCGCTATCTGGCCGGCGTTACCAGCGATAGGGGCCGCGATCCCGACTCCGATGGCCGTGGCCAGAGATAAAGAGACCACGACAACGATCAAGATCGATATGCCTCGGTTCAACCCGAAGCGCTGGACCCTTTTGACCGCGGGATTGAGAACCATAGCCAGAAACGTTGCCATCACCAGCCAGAAAACAACTTTGTGAAGCGCCAGCAACAACATCACGACCATCGTGACTAAGGCGAGGCTTCCGATGGTTATCCAAACCGACGCTACGATCGTTCGGTAAGGAACCCTGCGCGATCGATCTGAGCTCAGAAGGTCACGGATCGGCGCGGTTAGCGCC
This sequence comes from Actinomycetota bacterium, assembly GCA_046262935.1. GTDB lineage: Bacteria > Actinomycetota > CADDZG01 > JAHWKV01 > JAHWKV01 > JBHELT01. The sequence goes on from JBHELT010000029.1 coordinate 37,232, forward strand.
TCGGCGGTATCGGCCGCAAGAACCTCATCTTCTTCTGGGGTTGGCACCGATCTTTTTGGGTCTTTTGCCACGCCGTGAGCATAGCGCAGGCCATATCGCGTTCCACGTACCTATAATGCTCGCAATGACCGGGCCTCCTTCGAACTTCGCTTCCCTTCTTCGAGCCAGACGCGGCTATCTGGGAACTATCGGCGTCGATGGGGGGCCGCAGATCCTTCCGGTGTGCTTCACATGGGCAGGTGACACCATCTGGACAGCCATAGATGGCAAACCCAAGAAGAGCAACGACCTACAAAGGCTGAAGAACATCGAGTCGAACCAACAAGTGTCTTTCACCGTCGACCGATGGGACGAAGATTGGTCGCGTCTAGCGTGGCTGCAAGCCCGAGGGACAGCTCACATCATGAAGTCGGGTGCCGACGCGCAGAAAGCTACCGAAGCCTTGATAAGTAAGTACGCGCAGTATGCAGATGTCCCACTCAGTGGCCCGGTTATCCGGATCGACATCGACAAGTGGGTTGGTTGGTCAGCCGACCCCAAGTGATCCTTAGCTCTCGCCCAACTTAGTACGCACCGCATCAGAAACGGCTTTACCGTCGGCCCGACCTCGCACCTTTGGCATCAACACTTTCATGACTGCTCCAATGTCTGATGCTGAGTTCGCGTTGGCTTCTGCGATCGACTCGGCAACCAGTACGGATAGCTCATCGGTACTCAGCTGCGCAGGCAGGAACTCGTTCAAGATAACGGCTTCGCTGCGCTCAGCGGCCGCGCGGTCTTGCCTTCCAGCCTTCTCGAAATCAACGGCCGCTTCTTCACGCTTTCGCGCTTCTTTCGCCACGATGCCCAGTGCCTCGTCGTGCGTCAGCTGGTCCATCTTGGCGACCTCGGCGTTCTTCACGGCCGACATCAGCAAGCGCAGGACCGACAGACGCAGCTTGTCCCCCGACTTCATCGCTTGCTTGATCATCTCGGAGATCGCGGCTGAAGAAAGGTCTGTCATCCAACCCCATCGTCTGGATGGCCGATCAGATCGCCGATGCGGTCCAACAGCTTGGTGGGTTCGAATGGCTTCGGGAACACGTTGTCGTCGCCGATGAGGTCTTTGACTCGGTTGATGGCTTCGTACTTTCCACTCACGACCAGGACAGGGATGCTTGCAAGTTCCTCATCGCTCCTTATCTGCGCGAGGACCCGTTCGCCATCTACGTCGGGCATCATGAGATCGAGTATCAAAAGGTCGGGCTTAACGAACTCGGCCTTTAGCAAACCCTCGAGGCCGTCTTTGGCTTCGAGGATCTCGTAACCCTCGCTCTCGAGAAGGACCTTGAGCAGTTCGCGCACCGAGGGATCGTCTTCAACGAGCAAGATCCGGTTACCCATGGTGGCTACGATAAACGAACGGCCCCCTAGTTCGGGGGCCGTTCGTAAAACATCTGGGCATCAGGCGGCGAGGTCGATCACCAATGTCTTGGCGAACTTGTCGTGCCACGCCTGGCGCTTGGCATCGAATAACGGCCATATGCCGTCGAGGATCCCACCTATGCCACAGGTAAGGAAGGCAACAGGTATCGGCAGGATCCAACGCTTGAAGGCGGGACCGTATCCGATGAGCTCTCCAGTGGTTTCATCGACCACTTTCAATTTCATTACCATCTTGCCAACCGTTTGGCCTTTCGACCCGTGCAAGTAGATGTAATAAGCCGCGGTGAGAACCCAGTACATCAAGATGAAGGCTCCGTACGAAGCAAGGATGCCGGCCACGAAGCCACCGTTACTTCCTTCGATGAGGCCGGTCTGCGGATTGAAGTGTGGAGTGCTGGCTGCGAAAAGACTCCCGAAGATGATCCCACCGATGATGTTCGCCGGGATACCGATGATGAAGCTATCGATGATCGCTGCAACCAAACGCTTCCACCACTCAGCAAGCGGCCTTCCTTGCGAATCCACCAACGCTGTTGGTTGTGCTGGCGGTTGAACAGGCGGTTCCGTTCCCATGAGGTGGTGCCTCCTTCCTCGGTCGTCGAACCTTCGCGAATTCGCTCAGGCATTCAAGACGTGGAATCTGAACAACTCGAAGATCCACGCGCCCAGAACCGCCGAAATTGCGACGGCATAGATGATTGTTACCTGTTTGCGGGTGCGCAAGCCTGGATTTGGGGCAACTTTCGGTTGAGCGACTGCCTTTCTCAGGCGATCGATCAGCAGAAAGCCCATGCCGGGAACGAACGGTAAAGACAACGGATTGGCTTTGAAGGCGGCGACGAGATGACCTTGCATGAACGAAACCGTTCCGGTCGTCATGCCGCACATCGGGCATGGCACGCCCGTCAGCCTTCTAAGTGGACAGATGAGTGGGAGCTTTAGCGAGGTGATGGCCAAGAAGGCGCCAGCGGTGATCAAGCCGAGCAGAAGGCTCGCCTGTGCGGCCGCCTGCTTTCGATACGGCGCCATCGCCCTGAACACGGATGCACGCTAAAGGCTGACAACCCATGGAGTCAATGTCCTTGTCGGGCTTGCAGGCGGTTTTCAAGTTGCTATGACTGTAGGGTTAGGACATCACTAGGAGGCGACGAACATGGCTTCATGTACCAACTGCGCTCAGGCCCTACCCGAAGGGGCCCGGATATGCCCCAACTGTGGCCACCCGGTGGAGGCACCGGGTCATGCCCCACAAACCCCACCGGCACCGCCGGGTGTGGATCCGGGCGTCAGCCCAGGCGCGGGTCCAGGCACGTGGCCGGCTCAGCCGGGCCAGGTTCAGCCTACGGGTCAGGTTCCACAGCCCGCGGCCCCCGGTCAGGCCCCGCCAGGTCAATGGCAGTCTCCACAAGGCCAGGGCAGCGCCCCGCCCCAGGCCCCATTGCCCACTGCTCAGTACCCGCAGGCATTCCCCGGACCCCAGGCGGTGGTCCGCCGCACCGACGGCCAGGCGATCGCCTCATTGGTATGCGGGATCCTTGGCATCTTGTTCTGTCCGATCGTGCTTTCTATCGTCGCGATGGTTCTGGGCAGCCAGGCGCGAAAGCGCATAGAAGCAAGCGCCGGAGCCTTAGATGGCGAGTCGATGGCTAAAGCCGGATGGATCCTTGGCATCTTCGGACTTATCTGGGGGATCGTTCAGATACTTTTCGTCATCATCTTCTTCGGAGCGATGTTCGCGGGCAGGTTTGGCGAATTCGGTCATGTGGGCCGGATCGGCTTTTAGGATGGCCGAACAACGCTGGCACGCCGGCCCTGCATTCAATAACACTTTCAAAGACATCCGCGGACATTCATCGACGAGCTTCTTCACTGCCGCGATCTTGTGCCTGCCCTCGTTGTTCGCATCGGTGATCATCTCGTCGGGGGCCCCACTCATCGGATATCCGCTTCAATTCATCGCCCTTTTCGCGTCGGGGATCTGGTTACCTGTCGCCATCATCAGTGCAACTCGCATGTATGCAACAGGAACCGATCCTGGCGTTGGCGGGTTGCTCGATGAGACGGCATCGTGGCGGCTCTTTAGTTACCTTGGAACGACCTTCTTGATCTTCCTTTTGTTCTTTGCCGCAATCATCGTGGCATTCATCCCAGCGATCGGGGTTGGGGTCTCGGGAGCGATCGCCAATGGCGGGGACATAACTCGGGCGTTCCGCGGCGGAAACGGCGTGCTGACGGTCCTGACCGTACTCATTGGCTTCGCGCTCGCCGCCACATTCGGACTCATCATCTACCTGCGCTACGGCCTCGCCCCTGTGATCAACGTTCTCGAACGACTCGGCCCCGCCAAGAGTTTGAAACGCTCGCGCGACTTGATGAAGGGCCGATGGATGGATCTATTCGTGCTATTCGTGATGGTGATAGCAGTGACGATCGTTGCATACATCGTTGTTCTCGGACCGAGCCTTGTTGTGACATTCGCGTCCGGGATAACAAGGACGACTGGTCCGCTGGCGGCACCGCGTCTTGGCCCCGTGGCCGCCATCGTGTCTGGGCTTTCGACTTACCTGTACTCGATCATCATCACCGTCATATCGACAGGGACCCTGGCTAATTTTTATCTCGGTATCCGCGGCGACGAAGCGATGATGGAAAGGCAGCAGCGGGTTGCGTTGATGAGTGGGGCCCCCGCCGCGTGGCCATCGCAGGGCTCAGTCCAAACCGACCAAGGCGACGTCGGCCTTGGAGAGCGACAAACCTATCCCGGCGAGCAGCAAGACGCCCCCAGGGATGACGAGAACCCCGGGCAGTTCCCCGAAAACTAAGGCTGCGATCAAAGCTGAGATAACTGGCTCGCCCATGACCGCTACCGCGATGCGAGTCGCATCGATCCGCTCGAGCAACAGGTTGAAGATCGTATGCCCCAGCAATTGAGGGCCGATGGCCATGAGCGCCAGCAAGAACCAATCGCGCGCTCGGTATGACAAGAAAGAAGTGTGGGTCAACACCATCGCGCCGGCCAGGAAGATCGAGCATGATCCGTACACCATCATCGCGTAGGTGAGCACCGAGTAACGCGTCCGCAGACGTCGCCCCATGATCAGATAACCGGTCGCAGCTATGGCTCCTGCGATCGCCAGACCGTCACCTGCCATGGAGCGGCTGCCAGCGCCAAGGTCGCCCCCGGTAACCAGCGATCCCCCAACCACCGCGATCGCGATACCAATCACAACTCTTCTAGCAGGGCGGTCACCGATGAAGAACGAACCGATAGCGACGAAGACCGGCGTCGACGCCACCAATAAGACGCTCGACGCGACACTGGTCATGTTCACCGACGCGACCCAGGTTGCGAAGTGCACGGCAAGCATCAAGCCGGTCATAGACAGTGCAGCGAAGTCCTTCGAGTCCGAGCGCTTTATCTCATCGCGGTGCCGTATCAGCACGAATGGCGCTAGAACCAAGGCGATGGAGAAGTTCCGCCAGAAAGAGATGGCCAGCGGCGGAACATCGCGCGCTAGCCTTATCAATGGGGCTGACCAGGAAACGGCGACGACCGCGACCACAAGTAAGAGCCGATCGCGTTTCACCTCGCTATGCTACTCAAGGTGAGACAACCCCCGGGCGATCCGACCAACGATCCGCGGGGCCCCGCAGCAACCGTCGGCGTCGGCGCAGTGATCTGCGAGCAGAGCAAAGTCCTGCTGATCCTGCGCGGCCGTGATCCTTACCTTGGCCATTGGTCTTTGCCGGGGGGCGGCCTCGAGTTCGGTGAGACCGTCGAACAGGCCATCGTGAGGGAAGTTAGAGAAGAGACCAACCTGGTGGTTGAACCCCAAGGTCTGGCCTGGATCTTCGAGTCCATCGATCCCAGGGGCTCATATCACTTCGTCATCATCGATCACTTCGCCCGCATCGTTTCGGGCGAACCGAAGTCGGGTGACGACGCGAGCGACATCGGATGGTTCTCCGCGGAACAGATCCGGGCGGTGCCAACAACGCCAGGACTGTTTGACTTGCTACTGGCTCACGATGCCTTTGCGACATAGATAATCTTCACAGTCCTTGCTCGGCGCGCGCGCATCCCGTACTGTTTAACGACTCATGTTCAAGTACACAAGAGCAATGACTTGCTTGTTGGTTGCTACGCTGCTGGCCCTGACCTGCCAGGCTGGCGCGGCTGGCGCTGCCGTTCCCGCGGCCCCGCCGCCTCAAGTTGCTAGTGCTTCAGCCATCGTCGTAGATCTCGATAGCGGAAAGATCTTGTGGGCAAAAGATGATCAATCTGCCCGGCCTCCTGCCAGTCTCACGAAGATCCTGACTGCATACGTCGTTCTTCATTCCGTCTCGAATCTCAACGACACAGCGGTGATAACTCCCGACGCGCGAAGCGCACCGGGAAGCCGCACATATGCTGAGGCTGGTTGGTCATTCACGATCAGGGACCTTCTTTGGGGCCTGATGCTGCAGTCAGGCAACGACGCTGCTATCGCTTTGGCTCATAAAGTGAGCCCTGACGGCACCGTGCCCGGTTTCATGAACCTCGTCAACCAAACGGCCCAGCGACTGGGGGCCACCCAGACCAATTTCGTTAATCCCCATGGTTACGACGAACCAGGACACATGACCACAGCCCGCGATCTGGCGACGATCACTTTGGCTGCGATGAAGGATCCCATCTTCGCCGAGATGGTCGCATCTAAGTCGCACGACATCGCATGGGGCGACGGCAGCAAGCACACCTTCTTCAACCACAACAAGTTGCTTTGGCGGTATCCGGGGACCATCGGTGTCAAGACCGGGTTCACCGAAGGAGCTGGACACGGATTGGTCTCGGCAGTCCACCGCGACAACGGAACGTTGGTGACCGTATTGATGGATTCACCCGACCATTACGCCGAGTCGATCGCCCTATATAACTGGGCATTCACCAACCTTGATGCTCTGAGGGCCGCGCCGCTTGGGGTCTTGAGACCAGGAAATGTAGACAGACCAGCATCGAAGTCGGGTGCGATCAAGAAGACCTCGAACGCACCGAACAAGAAGACCAGTTCGACCTCGGGCCTGCAGGTCGTTCAACTAAGACCCGAAGTGCTCGCAGCCGAGAAGAAGTCTGAGCATCCAACGAAGGCACCTTTGCTCGTACCGGCGCTTGCTTTTGGCTTAGCGACGTTGGTTGGTTCGCTCTTTCGCAAACGCAGACGAAAGCAGAAGGCCCAATCCCGATTGATGCAGCAGTTCCAGCAGGAATTCGACGCCCTAGGCGGCCGTTTAGAAGCTCCCGAACCTGTGGACGCTTGAACCGGCTCTAGGCCGTGTACAAGATCACTTCGTCGCCCTTCTTCACGGTTGAACCGGCGAACGGATCTTGATCGAAGACGATGTTCGTCCCGCAGGTCTTGCTCGCCTTCATCCGCAGAGTCACCACCAAGCCGAGCGACTGCAATTGGTTCTGAGCATCCTTGCAGGTCTTGCCCTTCACATCGGGCATGGCGAAGGGGGCGGTCCCCTTGCTCACATGAACCCTTAAAGTAGAGCCCTTCTCGACGCGCTGGCCCTGCGCTGTTTCCTGAGAGATGACCTGCCCAACCGGAGCGTCGTTGAATTCGTCGATCCTCTCCGCCGATAGACCGACTTCGGCCAAGGCCTTCTGTGCGTCGGCAAACTGCTTGCCAGTAACCGACGGGACGAGTACATATTCGGGGCCCGAAGATACCGTGAGGTTCACAGGTTGACCAACCTTGACCCGCCCCGGCTTCGGCTCTTGATCGATAACTTGTCCGCCTGGTGCTTTGTCGTGGACCTCTTTAACGTCGCCAACTACCAACCTTGCATCGGTGATCATGGCTTTGGCGTCATCGACCCTCTGGCCGATCAATGACGGAACATCCGTTAGGCGGGGACCTCTGCTCGCAACGATGGCAACCGACTGCCATGGCATCGCCCAATGTCCATTCGAAGGGTTGGTACTCACCACCGTTCCAGCAGGGTCATCCAAGAATCGATGACTGACGTGAAACCCAAGACCGGCGCTTCGCATCGCAGCGATCGCTTTGGTCTCGTCTCCCCCTGTTACCGCCGGCACCTTCACCGGGTGGTAGAAGTAACCCAGACTAGCAAGAGCGACCAACAGCAAACCCGCGACCATCCATCGAACCGGGCGGCGCCCCTTCTTCACCGGCCCGACAGGTGCCGTGTCGATCATTTGAATCGAAACTTCGGAAGTTAGTTCGTAAGTCAGTTCGCGAAGGGGGGCCGAGACCGGCAGGGTTTGCATCACGTCAGCTATCGCCAAACGCATGTGGGCCGCATCGATGCGAGCCTCTGGCGACTTCTGCGTTGCACGACTCAAGATGACGTCTAGAGCTGGTGGCACTTCGGTTGCCATCTTCGCAGCAAGAGGCATCGGCTCATTGAGATGTTGGTAAAGGACGCGAGCGGGCTCTCCTTCGAACGGCATCGAACCCGTGAGCAACTCGTAGAACAAACATCCAACCGAGTACACATCGGACTTACTGTCCACTCGCTCGCCGCGGGCATGTTCGGGCGCGACGTAAGCAACGGTGCCAAGGGCTCCATCGGTCGAAGGGCTTCCTTCAGCGAAACGAGCTATCCCGAAGTCGGTGACCTTCACCGTTCCGTCGGACGAAACCAGGACGTTCTCGGGTTTTATATCGCGATGGACCAGACCGCTCGCGTGTGCAGCTTCGAGCCCGTCGAGGACCTGCATGACGATCTCGCAGGCCTGTCGCGCCGCGAGGGGGCCGCGCGTTGCAAGGATCTCGCGAAGGTTGCGGCCGCGGACGTATTCCATGACCATGAAGTAGGTGTCATCGGTCTCGCCCCAGTCGTGAACCTGTACGACGTTTCGATGATTGATGCGAGCTGCGGCCTGAGCCTCGGTGCGGAAGCGATCGACGGCCCCCGGTCGCTGAGCGATGTCGTGCGGAAGTATCTTCAACGCAACCGTTCGCCCAAGAACCTGATCGCGTGCTTTGTAAACCTCGCCCATGCCGCCCGAACCGATGCGTTGGATCACCTGATAACGCCCCGCAATGGTGTCGCTGATCGTGGATCGGGTCGACAAGACTCAAGCCCCGCTGTGATATTTGCGAAGGTGATCGTCAAAGCGCGACTGGAGCACCCACACTCTTTGGTCAACGTCATTCAGTTTCGTGCCAAGAGCGTCGACCTTGGTTTGAAGAGCCGAGAGTTTGGTGCTCAAATCATCGACCTTCTTTTGAAGGGCCGGGTTGCCTTGGGCCTGCTGCTTCAGGTCTGCAAGCGCGGACTGCAAAGTGGCGATCTGCTGTTTCAGGTCGGTGACGCTCGAGTCGAGGGCAATGCCTTGGGACTCGAGGGCATCGACCTGGTCCGCCACCTTGCCGACTTTGTTGAGCGACGATTGGACCTTAGGGTCGGCACTAGCCTTGGTGCAGGCTGGAGTAGCCATCAAGATGACCAGGCTGACAGCCGCCACCCAGTGCCGGGTCCGATGTGGGGACCCCCTGCGAGCTGGTAGCTGTTCCACGGGCGGTCTGTGGCTGCGCATGACTTAACCTCCGGCCTATCAAGCTACCGCGGGCTGCTGCCCCCTCCCCGGATTGCGGAATCACTTTGAATAACAAAGTGTACCAATAGTTAACAAACTCAACAGCCTTTAGGCCACTAGCGACTCCAGGAAGTCGAGGTGGATGGTGCCTAACTCCTCGCCCGCAGCTGCTTGCAGAAAGTGGGTGGCGTTAAGGAGTGTGATCTCGGCCCCCAATCGCTCGGCCAAACGGTGTCCTGTTTTAGGGGGCACGAACATGTCACCACTGCCCCATACGATCCGCGTCCGCCCACCGGCCACCTTAGGGA
>JBHELT010000030.1:0-7995 GCA_046262935.1 Actinomycetota bacterium
GTCCCATCCTGTGCTCCTTGTTCGGGTGGCACAGGAATCCAATAATGAAACTCCTTCAAACCGGGGGAATAGCAGTGTGTCCCCTAGAGCGGGTCAACTCCAGAATTGCCTTTATGCAATCTATGGCATTATTCGGGGCGATTCCTTTTCGAGACGCTAAATACTCTGCCGAGCACTAGACTGTAAACCACTCCGATTACGACGGATATTCCCGCGTAAGACCCACGTCTATCCGAGAACAGATAATCAAGGGCTTGGAAAACGGCGACCGCAACGCATCCTCCCGCAATGCTAAGCAAAGCCTTTTCGACCACCCATAGCACCTTAGAATTAGCAGACATCAAAAACAAACCGTGTTACCTGACATCGGTTGCGTGTCGTCCCAGTTGCCATACTCGTGAATCTCCTGCGTAATCGGATCAGTCCACCTCGCATACCACCAAAGGACAGGGTGATAGCAATGTCCAGCGACGGGGTCGAAATGGTAGGACCAGCCGCGACTAAAATCGCTGCGATTGCTCACACTGGTAGCGGATTCATCGAACGCTAGAGAAGTATCTTGATAAAACTGTTCCTTGATTTGGATCGCGTTCATAGTCTTAGTGCAACTGACCCCGTTGTTGGCAACCATCTGCCAATACGCCTGATCCGTCTTAGTCACCTGCGACGACGGAGTACATGTAGGAGCATCCGTGTGGCAAGGATCGCTCGAACAATAGGAGTTTGCGGCTGCCGCAGCACCGCCCGTGACTAGGGCGCAAAGATACCAGGCGGGGGGACCAAACTCGGCCGTCGCGGCACAAAAGAGCGCTGAGCCGGCCGTAGCCGCGGCAACGGCCGCGTCACATCGGCCGCACCGGCTCTCTGCCGAAATAGTACTTCGCCTCACGGCGTCATCTATTGAGTTTAAGCTGACGATCGTTATGGTCCCATCGTGATTATCTGTTGCCGTGGATGTCACGAGCACCCGCTGCGCTGCTCCGATTATTACGTCTATCGTTGTGCGCAGGCTGCTCGCGTCTAACTCTTCGAAGATCACTGTGGTTGTGGCTAGGTTATCGACGACCTGATAAGTGTAAGGTGATGTGGTCAGCACCGAACCGGTGGGTAACACCACGTTCAGTTTCCCGGTCGCGATCGGGTCCGGTGTGCAGCCGTTGGAGGCGTTCGAACTCAGAGGCGAATCGCACGTGGCAAGCTTCCCCGCTACAGTTTGAGCAGTCATTGAGCGAAGGATCACGTTGGTCCACGTAGGCAAGACGTGAGCCGTTAGGGTCCCAACGTTAGTTGAACCTGATGAAACAGTCGCCGTTTGAAGGAAGAAAGATTTTGCCACGTCAAATCTGTTCGAAGTAGATCTATCTCCCCAGGCCGAGTCTCCGCCCGGATTGACGTCAGTGCATGCATCAACGCCTTGGACGGTTGAGCAAACCTGAGAGCCAGACAGGATAGGAACTACGTAGTTGACCTTTCCCGAACCGGCATGCTCCGAACCGCTCACGGTAATGGACCCACCCCCGTTGTCCAACCCCACATTGGGAAAGGTCGCAGTGTAGGTACCATCGGAATTAAGCTTGGTCTTATCGATGATGCCGACGGTAGGGTGAAGATTGAAGGCAGACGTCATTTGCGAAACGTCCATTACGAGCCACGCGCTGTCCTGCGAGAAAGTCGAACTGTTGCCAGCATTGTCCACAGTCGTAACAGAAGTCTTGTATTCATGATTGAGCGTAAGGGCCACCGCGGAAGTGATCGCCCAACCTGAGTCTGAATGGTAGGTACCAGCGACGGTTGATGTCACGCCGTTGCTTAGATCGGTTAACTGAAAACTCACCCCGCCCTGCCCGATGCGCGAAGGGCCAGCATCGATGACCTTCAAACCCAGGGGTTGCGAGAGATATCTGGTGTTCCCAAAACTGGCCGGAAAGAGGGTGGATGCATCCAGGGTAGGCGGCGTATTGTCGATCACGTAGGATTTGGTCACGGCCAAATCGAGATGCGTGTGATCCGAACATCGCTCGATCCACGCATTCAGGGCAAAATTGCCCTCGGTTGAGGCAAGAGGCAGCGACTTTGACCAGGTCCAGGTCGAGGTATTTCCAATGGAGCTTTGGTAGACCATCGGGCTGGTCGTGCCAGTGGCATTGTCCAACGAAAATGCGCAGCTGGTTGCGCCGGGATCGGGAGCTGTAGAAGTAACGGTCTCAGTCAGAGTAATTCCCGATTTAGCCGTGCTGATGTAGCGGCCGCTCAGGGTGGAGTTGATGATGAAAGGCAGGGTCAGATTTTGGTCTTTGATGTTAAGAAGAGTGTCCACCTGGATTGACCGAGTGACGAATCCTGCCTTGGAGGCAGTGATGGTATATGTACTGGGACTTGTTTCCGTAAAGGAGTAGCGCCCATCACTCGCCGAGGTCGTCGATCTCAATCCGTCAGATACAATTGCCCCAGCGATTGAAAGGCCGAGAGTATCTGATATCACCCCGGTGATGACCGGTCCAGCCGCCGATGCAGAGACTGCGAGCGGAACAATCAGAAAAAATGCAACGAAAATCGCAACAGCGCGCCCTCTCCACCTTCGCATGTTTCCTCCTGTTAGATCGGTAGAATGAAAGAAACCCCCACCGAATCTCGTCCGTATACTCCGTCGTTGAGGGTTACGAATGTCTGATCTGATATTGAACCGGTAAATCTGTAAGCGGGGGGAATCAATTGTCCCGTAGGCGAGTTCAATTCCCATTGGTATGGGCCACCGCCCCCGGACCTTTGAAATATCCGGCCGCCCGAATATGCAGAGACTCGGGCCAATAGATGTCCGAACGTTGGAAGGTTGGCATCGATGGTGGCGGCTGATAAGTCGGAGGCAACTATTAACAACCCCTCACCCGATACTTCGTCGAATTGAGTCAAAGTTAGGGCGGAAAACTTCCCGACTCTTACGGTTGTCACGTTTTCGTGATTCCAGGCTTCAACGTAATACGAGAGGGGGGAGTAGCCCACTATGAAATATCCGATGAACACATCACTGCCGGGTGGGATAGCTGCTAGGTATTGCTGGTCTAGTGCCCCGGCGGGTCTCATGCCAAGACTTGCTGTCGCCAAAAGGAGTGATAGGCACCCCAGAGAGGCTGTCCGCTTTCTCATCAACATCCCAGCACGAAGCTCACGGTGTGGGATTGGTTGATCCTTAGTGTTCGCGGGTACGTTCGATTCCTCAACTCGAAGGCTGACACCATCTGCTGCGGAGACCATGCGCGCTCAAGGGAACCTTCCGGTAGCGACCACAGCGTGGAGCTATCCGGATCGACCACGAAATTAGAATGGGGGTCCGCATATCCGTCTATTGAATTATCCAACCGTGAGCCTGCTCTCCAAACCATCGACCCCGGAAAGCGAACGTCATTGCCTTCTGGCGTAGGTGATCCCGCATCCGAAACGGTCGTTTGCACCGTCTCCCATCCTTGTTCGCTTGGCACGGACGATGAGGTGTAGCTCTTCAAGCACCCCTTGAACGGATCCATTAGCGCAGATGTTTGATGCCAATCAATGTAGTTGTTTGGATCCGGATCATTGGACCGCTCGAGAAACAGAAAATGCGAAGCGAAGAATTCAAAGACGCCCGATCCGATATCCAAGTCGCTCCTTGAGACGGTGAGGAATGTTGTGGTTGTCCCCATCGCCGCATCTCGCCCTTGCACGAGGCACTCACTTGCTGAAGCGCACTGAAGATCGGGTGGCTGCTGGAATCCCCGATCAGGCCCTGAGTAGCCCCACGGTGCCAGCCCTTTGTCATTTATTGCAAGACTAAAAGGCCAGGACACGGGGCCCAGTCCGGGGATGTTAGAGAAAATGTATGCACTCGGCGTAGTGCCGCTTCCCACTGTTACTGAATCGGGAGATGACTCCGAGACCTCGATGGATTGAGAAACGGAAGCGAAAACTGGAAGGTTGGGTACAGGAACAGAGATAGGCAGCGAGAGATCAACAAATGCCGGCACGGAGCCGAGCTGATCATGCATTGAAATAGTTGCCCTTGATCCGCGAGTGTTGTAACCCGTAGGAACGTTCACTGTCACCGAGGCTACGGCTAAGGAGTCTTCCTTAAACGCTATGGTCGATTGATCCGCCGTGGGCAATAAGACTCCAGCATACTTCTGGAAAGTTACGCTCATTAAGTTCGCAGGAACCGGGTCCGGGGTAACCGGAGTCTCATTGGCAAATCGAACGACGGCGCTGCCAAGTGGGATGCTTGACGTGAGGCGTCCGTACCCAGTGAAGGCAGCGGGGCTCAGTCCGGCTTCGAAGGCGTGGAGACGAATAACCACGTTCGTGAAAGTGACAGTTGTTGGCGCACCGACGATGTCTCCATTTGGATTGACATCAACCGTCTGATTATCAAGGCTCGCGGTCGGAGTTTGTGGCGTGAATCTAAGAACGGCAAATTGCCATGAGGCGTTTGTCGAATTGCCAGCCATATCGGTTACCGTCGCTGATGCCATATGGACTCCAAGTGAAAGATCAGCGGTAGGGACATAGCTCAGAGTTGAAGCAACGATCGCCCCGTCCAAGATTAATCGAGCAGTGCTCCAATCAACACCACTCAAGGAATCCGAAGCAGTCGCAGAAATGCGGGGCCGACGGTTCAGAGTGTTGTGATTCAGCAGCGGACTCTGACCGCTAATCAAGGGACCCGTCCTATCAAGAACGAAATTGCCGCTCTTCACGAAGGATAAGAGGCTAGCGGCCGAAGACTGACAGTTGGAGCTCAGACTAGGGTCGAGGATGCAACCTGTGAATGAGTAGTTTCCATCGGTTGATCCAGTTGGAAGCGTCCAGGTTCCTGTCCAATGTACTTGGTTGGGCGGGTCTCCAGGAGCACTAGTCACATTCAGTGCGATGTGGGTTCCTGGGACAGGGTCCACTTGTGCTTGGGAAGTTCCAGCGGCATCAATCTCTGCCAGCGGAGCGGTGGTGAATGAATCGAAGGTGAGAACCTTCGGCACAGAATTGAAGCCTGCGGGAGAAACAGAAGTGGTCAGAGTGTATGGAAGGGAGAAATTCTTTACCCCGCTGGAACCTGTAGCTGTTATCCAGTCGGATTGTGTGTCGTAGCGGTCTTTTTGTGCCGACACGTTCACGTAGCCGGTAGCGGGTATCCAAGTTGTGTAACTGCCAGCGCCGTCCGTCGCAACAGACGAAGTCCCGGAGCCGTCGGGCATCGAGTTACCGCCGAAAACCAGGGCATCTTGAATCGGGCGCTGCCGCCGGTCCACAACGACCCCTGACAAAGGAACGCGCGTCTGAGGATGGGGTTCGGGCACTCCACATACAAGATCGCCGGCGTTGCAGCTCCGATTTGGAGTGGGTGGCCCGGCCGAGGCGGACTGCGGGACAACAAACAAGGAAAGAATCGCGAAGAGCGAGAGGATCTTGGCAAGGTGGGGACGGTAACGGGGCGATCGTGCCCAAGTCCTAATCATCAATGAGTAAACGTGGCCGTTGACATGCTTTCCCCCCCGAGGCTGCAGATCTAGGGGGTTCCGCAACCTGCAGTCTCAACTTGTAGTAGTTACTTCGACGTCCGGAGGGGCTTTCCTTCTTTTGATTGGATTGTTTCTGAAATAGAGCCGTTTGGGGCATTTGTCCTAAACGTCTGAAGGCACAACCGCACCGTTTCATGCGGCCTCTCAATCTTCGAAACGACTCGAAAAAGGCCCCCATCCTGGGGGCCCTTTTTCGTAAACCGATGAACTTGCTTAGAAGCCTTCGGCTTCGTCTTCGTCTGGTGTGTAGAACTGCGCACGAGCCGCCAACTCTTCTTCTTCGCGGCGGATGCGATCTTCGTCTTCTTTGCGCAGCAACTCGAGCAGGTCCGAAACTTCCTCGGAAGGTTTCACTTCGACAGACCGATAACGGGTCATGCCGGTACCAGCGGGGATGAGCTTTCCGATGATGACGTTTTCCTTCAGGCCGAGAAGCGCATCTGACTTTCCTCGGATCGCCGCCTCGGTAAGAACCCTGGTCGTCTCTTGGAACGAGGCCGCAGACAGCCAAGACTCGGTTGCCAGTGATGACTTCGTTATTCCCATCAGGATCGGACGAGCAGTTGCAGGCTCCTTGCCTTTGGTCGTGATCTCAGCGTTGATGGCTTCGAAGATCTTGCGCTCTACCAGGTCTCCCGGAAGAAGGTCGGTGTCACCAGGCTCGATGACCGACACCTTACGAAGCATCTGACGAACGATAAGTTCGATGTGCTTGTCGTGGATCGGAACACCCTGGCCCTTGTAGACCTCCTGCACTTCGTTCACGAGATAGAGCTGGACCGCCCTGATACCAGCCACTTCGAGGATGTCGTCGGGGTCGATGGAGCCTTCTGTGATCTGGTCTCCAGGACCGATCAAGTCCCCTTCTTCTACCTGCAAGCGTGAACGACGAGACACTGGATAGTCCTCTTCGCGGCCATCGTCGCCCACCACTTTCACGTAACGCTTGGCATCTTCGTCGTGGATCTCAACACGTCCCGAGATCTTGGCAACCGTCGCACGACCTTTCGGCGTACGGGCTTCGAACAACTCAACGACACGCGGCAGTCCGTGGGTGATGTCCATACCTGCGACACCTCCGGTGTGGAAGGTACGCATGGTGAGCTGGGTCCCCGGTTCGCCGATCGATTGTGCCGCGATGATTCCAACAGCTTCACCAACGTCTACCAAAGCGCCGGTTGCCATGTTTCGTCCGTAGCAGAAAGCGCAAACGCCGTATTTGGAATCGCACGTAAGCACAGACCGAACCCTGATCTCGTCGACCTCAGCTGCAACCAGTTCACGCTCTTTCGCGCGGTCGATAAGGTCGCCAGGTTGTAGGAGCGTCTTGCCATCTTTGGTGACCTTCTCCAATGCGACGCGGCCGAACAGTTTGGTCTCGATAGCGGGGACCTCGGTGCGCTGCTTGGTGACTGGATTCTCAACAGTCACTTGTATCGTGATGCCACGCTCGGTCTTGCAGTCGTCTTCACGGATGATCAGTTCCTGCGAAACGTCCACCAACCTTCTGGTCAAGTAACCGGAGTCGGCGGTACGAAGGGCGGTGTCTGCCAATCCCTTTCGAGCACCGTGGGTCGATATGAAGTACTCGAGAACGGAAAGACCCTCGCGGAAGTTGGCCTTGATCGGGCGCGGGATGATCTCGCCTCGTGGGTTAGCCATCAGACCACGCATACCGGCGAGCTGAGCGATGTTCCCCTTGTTCCCACGTGCACCAGAAACGCGCATGATGTGGATGGGATTTAGCTCATCAAGTTCGAACGCGGCATCCATGTCGACGGTTACTTCGTCGCCAGCCTTTGTCCAGATCTCGATGAGTTCCTGACGGCGCTCGTCGTCGGTGATGATTCCCTTCTTGTACTGCTGCTCGATCTTGTCGGCGATCTTCTCGTGTTCGACCAGGATCCGGGACTTGCCGGGGGCCTCCACAACATCTGTGAGACCGAACGTGATGCCCGCTTGTGTCGAGTAGAAGAAACCGATGGCCTTGATGCCATCGAGAACCTTGGCAACATCGACCTTGCCGTAGCGCCCGGCACATTCTTCGATGATCAATGCGAGATCGCGCTGACCAACGACGCCGTTGACATAGGGGTAGTCCTTGGGAAGCGTGTCGTTCAAGATCATGCGGCCAACGGTTGTTTCCAGAAGAGGCACGCGGCCCTCTTCGTCGGGCTCTTGGCCAGGGATGGGCTTGTCCTTCAACCGAACTTTGATCTTGGCTTGCAATGAGATGTGGTTGAAGTCGTATGCCAGCAACGCTTCTTTGTACGAACCGAAGATGCGTCCCTCACCTGGCTGGTCGGAGCGTTCCATCGTTAAGTAGTAAGTGCCAAGGATCATGTCGCGGGTTGGCGTAACGATCGAAGTACCGTGCGCCGGCGACAAGATGTTGTGCGTCGAAAGCATCAGCAGCCGCGCCTCGGCCTGCGCTTCCGCAGAAAGTGGCACG
>JBHELT010000031.1:0-12709 GCA_046262935.1 Actinomycetota bacterium
CTCGCCGGATGCCGATGTTCGTTCCGTTGTTCCCGTGGGGGGAGTGGGCTCCGGCCTTCGAAGGCATCCCAATCTGGGAGCTAGTGCCGGCATGACTCGAATACCTAATGGACCCAGTAGGCGGAAACGCGGAGACCTTGGAATGTTGGACGACGGGGGGCCGTTTCATTGGATAGAGGGGCTAGCCCTTCTCGCCTTCCCCGCGTTCGATAGTGTCTCTGAACACTTGGGGTTCCATGATAGGACCTCCTTTGCGCTAAGCCCCATTCTGCTAGGTGCGATTCTCGAGTTTCAGTCGGTAGTGGATTCCGACGATGAGGGGCATTTGGATTCTCGTACGCGAGAAGTCGCCGCAAGTTTCTTCCGAGCCGTGGAGAATGAATTTGGAGTCGAGGTAGCAAGCAATTGCGAAGACCTGCTTACAATCACTGGAAGAGAGGAACGCCAAGCTCACGCATGGGTTCTAACGCTAAGGGAACTGTCCTTAGATGTGAGGTTCAAGCAACTAGCGGCGGCCCTCGGTTCGGCAATGAGACTCGATGGTGCGAACCTCGAGTTCAACAAGTTGCGCCGAGGTTCCTGGCTTCAACTCGCAGAACTGATACCCCCAGAGACAGACTTGAGCGAGCGCGAACTCGAGTACCGCTTTGCGGATTGGATCAGAGTGTTCCAATTCAGGACGATCCGGCAAGAACTTGCCTCCTGGCCGAACGAACTCAGAGTAGCTCTGGTGGCTGCTGCAAACAACCTAGCGAGCCAATCGTACGGCTTTGATGAAGATGTCCTGCCTTTGGATCTGACGCGGGAGGCTCTCTGACGTATGCCTGACACCGCGAACCCACTTCTTAAGATCTAGATCATCTCCTTGGGGATGGTTTGCCGAAGGTCTGGTAAGAACGACTCGGATCCCTGAGAGGTACCTTCGAACGCCAAACGCCTGGCACAGGTCGGCGGCCACCAAACTTACGCTGGTTTGCCAACACTGTGCCTGGCGGGAAGAAAGGTCGGACGATTTCTGCGAAGCGTGGAACCAAAATGGCCCACTCGGGTCCTTGTAGGCAAGCTCCACGCAAGCAACGTCACACCGCCAGGCGGATCTGGCAGCGCTTTCCGCATCCCGTTCGACAGAAACCGTCCGCCTGCATCGCCTCGACCTTCCAGATCATCGATTATCGCTTTGCTCAATTCGAAAGTTTCGATAGTCCAATCAGGATTCGGACAAGATGTGAGTTGGAATAGTGACCTGTCCGGTCCACCGATTTTCTTGGGACGACGCAATTTCGACGACGCTTCCAGAAGCGTCGTGACAATTGCCAGCGAGCTGGATGCTGCCTAGCACAGAGTCTGGGACCGGTGTAGGAAAACTCGTCGAAAAAGAGGTATCCACAGCAAGCACGTCGAAATAATGCCCTGCGCCGCTCAGCTTGGCTTGAAACCGCTTTGGGATGGCGTTGGGTTTTGGAATCCATGCAGCCCGGAGGCGATTCATGTGCAAGTGAGATTACTGGTGATCCCAATGATGCTGGCGGCGCTTGTGTTGCCTCTTGCTCCTTCAAACGCAACAAATCCTGCAGGGCCCTACTCAAGAGGACGAGTCTGCGTCGATTACCCGGGTTACGGCTCAAGATATTCCTGCTATACCAACCCCCCGCCCAATGGATACGCCCCGAGCAATTATGAGCTCGGAGCTCCCCTGAATATCGGCGCTGAGTTGGCCCGCCAAGGAGTATTGACGGTCGGAGGCAAGGAAACGCTGGGTCCAATTGGCCCTTTCTATAACCCGCTCGTCAACATAAGAACCGCTGCGTCGATCATCGACTTCGACAGCCCGTCGAGTACAAGCACAGTCACTGTTAGGGCAAACGTGTCCGTGATCGACGTAAGCTCTCCTTACTACATTGGCCTTTATCTTTGTCTCCGGCTCGTCGACAACGGCCCCGTGAGTGGTTACTACCCACCCCCGTCGGGCCCCATAGCCAGCGTATGCGTCAGGGACGGAGCGGAGTGGTGGCTCACCGGCACGTCCTCGCTTACGACAACCGGAATAGTGGGAGTGGTCAACGGAATCGCACGG
The DNA here is from genome assembly GCA_046262935.1 of Actinomycetota bacterium. Lineage (GTDB taxonomy): Bacteria > Actinomycetota > CADDZG01 > JAHWKV01 > JAHWKV01 > JBHELT01. The sequence continues at coordinate 2,075 of JBHELT010000031.1, forward strand.
AAGTTGAGCGCGTATGTCGAACTCGACAACACAGTCAACGACGGGGGAGGTTCCGCGAATGTCATCACCTTCGAATACGCGATCAGCTTGCCTTAAGGCTGAACTTAGGTGTTTGCCCGGACCGGATTTCACCGGCTGGCTGTCATGAGCATCGCTCGGTTGCGTTTTAGGCATCACCCGCCTTTGAGTTTTATCGCGCACCTTGCCCGTCTGAGAGCATTGTGCTACAAATAGCATATGATCAAGGTAGGCGTGCGAGAACTACGGCAACGAGCAAGCGAACTACTTCGTCGCGTCGGGGCTGGCGAGACATTCGTTGTGACCGATCGCGGTCGCCCGGTAGCTGTCCTCGGTCCGCTGCGCAACCAGCGGCCACTCGAACGCTTGCGCGAAAGCGGTGACATCGAGCCCGGTCGGTCCGACCTGAACGATCTGCCAGAGCCATTGAAGCTCGCGCGCGGACAGGAGAAACCGTCGAAGGCACTCGAAAGGCTTCGGCGCGATGAGCGCTGAGCGGGCGACTTACATCGATTCTTCGGCGATCGTGAAGCTAGCGGTTCACGAGCCTGAGTCCGTCGCTCTCCGACGCTACCTGCGTCGCCGCCGACCCCTCCTTACAAGCGCATTAGCGCGGACCGAAGTCGCTCGTGCCCTGTTGCCGCTCGGCTCAGCGGCGACCCAACGTGGAAATGAAGTACTCGCAAGTCTCGAGCTGGCTCGGGTGAACGACCAGATCCTTGTCGCCGCGGGCAAGCTCCTACCAGCCGATCTCCGATCGCTCGATGCGATCCATTTGGCGACCGCGCAGGAGCTAGGCAGCGACCTTGCGCAGATCGTCACATATGACAAGAGGATGGCCTTTGCGGCGCGTGCGCTCGGGCTTACCGTTTCGATACCTGCCTGATCCTGCGATGGCCCGCCTTGGGCTGCGAGACGACGCGTTTAGATGCCTGAAGTCATAGTCGCCGGCGGAGGTATCGCCGGACTCGCCACTGCGTACTACTTAACAAAGCTCTCGAAGGGATCGATCGACGTACGCGTATACGAAGCGTCACCTCGGCTGGGCGGCAAGATCGCTACCGGGATCTTCGATGATCGACCGTTCGAGATGGGAGCTGACTCCTTCCTCAGTCGTGTTCCATGGGCCGTTGATCTGTGCCGCGAGCTTGGAGTCGAACTGGTGGCACCGGACACGACGAGCGCTCATATCTGGTCAAGGGGCAAGCTTCGCCCATTGAGGTCGGGCCCGGTGCTTGGCCTTCCCTCCTCAGCCAAGGCGATCATCGGATCGGGCTGCCTCTCGCCTTCCGGAGCCATCCGTATGGGCAAAGACCTGTTCAAGTCGAGATCACTGATCGTTGGTGATGTATCTGTTGGAACGCTCATCGCCGAGCGATTGGGGGCCGAAGTGGTGGAGCGGTTCACCGACCCATTGCTCGGGGGAGTCTACGCGGGGCATGCCATGTCGCTCAGCGTCGAGGCCACAACACCAGCTCTCAGGCAACTCGTCGAGTCACACCGAAGCATCATCCTGGGTCTTCGTTCCATCCAGAAGCGCAGGCAAGGAAACGGACCTATCTTCTCAACGGTCCCTGGTGGTTTGGAATCGATCACCAACGCGATCGTGGCATCCCTTCCAACGAACAGCATCAAGCTCAACTCATCGGTTGGCGCTCTGGCCAGCAGTGGGACCGGATGGCTCGTCGGGCTTGAAAACGGAAGGGCAAGCGCCGCCGACGCGGTGGTCCTGGCACTCCCCGCATTCGAATCGCAGCGACTGCTTTCACCTTCGTTGGCCGACGCGGCGTTGTTATCGACGATTCCATACGCCTCGGTTGCCGTGGTTGCGATGAGTTACGCGGCCGACGGATTTCGATCGGTTGCGAAGTCGAGCGGATTCCTGGTGCCGCGCGCCGAAGGAAGGTTCATCACTGCCTGCACGTTTTCGTCGAACAAATGGGCAAGGCTGGGTTCATCCGACAGAGTCCTGCTCCGGGCTTCGGTTGGCCGGATCGACGATGAGCGTTGGCTGCAGATGGACGACTCCCAGATCGCGGCCCGGGTTGACGAAGATCTGAAACGGATCCTGGGGCTTCGAACCGCACCCAGTCACTTCAACATCGTGCGATGGCATCGAAGCCTTCCGCAGTACAACGTTGGTCACCTGCAACGCGTGCACGAAGTGGTAGAGGCCACGCGCCGTCTGCCACATATGGTCGAGCTGGTAGGGGCCGGTTATCTGGGAGTTGGCATCCCTGCATGTATCAAGCAAGCAAAGGAAGCCGCCGAACGGATCGTAAAGCGCCTTAGACCAGACCTCGTCTGATGGCCTCCGCGGCAGCCTCGACCCGCGTCGTTATGTGCAATTTCGTGTAGATGCTGGATATCCAGTTGGACACATCTTCGACCTCGGTCCCCAGCTCCTCGGCGATCTTGTCGTTCGGTATCGCTCGTGCCACGAACTGAAGAACGATCTCTTCGAAGTCAGTGAGCTTGGCGTGGGGCGGGTCCGCTGGAGCGTGCAGGTATTCGCCGATGCGCGTGGCTAGATGGGCAGGGATCACAAGGTTTCCTTCGAGGATCGATCTGATCGAAACCGCGAGCTCCTCGACGTCCATATCTTTGAGGAGATATCCCGATGCTCCCGCCTTGAGTGCGGCCATGAGGTCTTCTTCTTCCTCGCTGATGGTAAGCATCACGACCACCATCGTCGGATAGAGCATCTTGATGTCCGATGTCGCCTCTATGCCGCTTCGCCCAGGCAGTCGGATGTCCATCAAGACCAGGTGAGGTTCAAGCGCCTCACAGGCGATCATCGCTTCGAGTGCGTCCTTGGCGATCTCGATGCGCTGACTACCTTCTGGTGCCTCCGCGAGTAACAGTGCCTTGAGGCCTTTGGCCCAGGCGGGGTGGTCGTCGACGATCAATATCCGGGCGGGTTCCAAGTTCTTCACCGGACGCTATCATTTCCGGCGCAAGCCCTCTTAGCTCAGTAGGTAGAGCGCCGCCATGGTAAGGCGTAGGTCCGCGGTTCGATTCCGCGAGAGGGCTCAAAGGACGTTAGTGCTTCAAAACAGGTAGCATCTTGGCGGCGTAGCTCAGGGGTTAGAGCACTCGGCTCATAATCGAGTTGTCGGTGGTTCGAATCCACCCGCCGCTACCAAGGGGATATCCTTTCCCAACGTTTAGGCAAGTAAAGAACTGGAAGGCTCACAGGGAGCCGGGAGGAAATTGCAATGGCTAAGGCAAAGTTCGAGCGGACGAAGCCCCACTTGAACATCGGGACCATCGGTCACATCGACCACGGTAAGACCACCCTCACCGCGGCGATCACTAAGACGCTGACCGATAAGGGCTTCGGTGACTTCTTCAAGGCGTTCGATGAGATCGACAAGGCGCCCGAAGAGCGGGCACGTGGGATAACCATCACCATCGCTCACGTGGAGTACGAAACCGCCGCGCGTCACTACGCGCACGTCGACTGCCCAGGACACGCCGACTACATCAAGAACATGATCACCGGCGCCGCGCAGATGGACGGGGCGATCTTGGTTGTAGCAGCGACCGACGGGCCGATGCAGCAGACCCGTGAGCACATCCTGCTAGCGCGTCAGGTCGGCGTGCCGTCGATCGTTGTCGCTATGAACAAGGTGGACATGGTCGACGATCCCGAGTTGCTCGATCTCGTCGAGCTCGAAGTCCGCGAGCTCCTGACTTCGTACGGTTTCCCTGGCGACGACATCCCCGTGATTCGCGTCTCGGCCCTCAAGGCTCTCGAAGGCGACGCCGCTGCTCAGGATCAGATCATGGAACTCATGACCGCAGTGGACGAGTCGATCCCCCAACCTGTTCGCGACATCGACAAGCCTTTCCTCATGCCGATCGAAGATGTGTTCTCGATCACCGGTCGTGGAACGGTTGTGACGGGCCGAGTAGAGCGAGGCCAGGTCAAGGTTGGCGAGACCATCGACATCGTTGGCATCAAAGAGAAAACGCAGTCAACGGTATGCACTGGTGTTGAGATGTTCCGCAAACTGCTCGATTCTGGGCAGGCTGGCGACAACATCGGCGCCCTGCTTCGTGGTGTGGACAAGGAAGACGTCGAGCGCGGTCAAGTACTTGCGGCTCCCGGATCGATCACACCTCACACCGATTTCGAAGCGCAGGTCTACGTGCTTTCGAAGGACGAGGGCGGCCGCCACACGGCGTTCTTCAACAACTACCGCCCGCAGTTCTACTTCCGCACCACCGACGTGACCGGAGCTGTGACCCTGGCTCAGGGGACCGAGATGGTTATGCCGGGCGACAACACAACGATGACCGTACAACTCATCCAACCGATCGCCATGGACGAGGGCCTTCAGTTCGCTATCCGTGAGGGTGGACGTACCGTTGGCGCCGGCCGTGTGACGAAGATCCTCAAGTAGGTAAACGATGGCAACAGACAAGCGGCCGCATGTCATTTTGGCTTGCGGAGAATGCAAGCGGCGCAATTACATAACCACTAAGAACAGGCAGAAGCAGACAGAACGTTTGGAGTTCAACAAATACTGCCGCTGGTGCCGCACGCACACGCCACACAAAGAGACACGCTGAGAATCGGCCCCCGAAGTTCGGGGGCCGAACTTTGTTGACACTCAGGAGGAAATCATGGGAAGACTCGATGACCGCGTAGCGATCGTCACGGGTGCCGGACGGGGCATCGGGGCCGCCACTGCCAAGTTGTTTGCCGCCGAAGGCGCCAAGGTCGTCGTCAACGACGTTGACAAGGACCCGGCCCAGCAGACCGTTGAAGAGATCAACGGACTTGGAGGATTTGCACTTGTAAATACCGACAACACCGTGAACGCCGAGTCGGCGCAGAACCTCATCAACCAAACCATCGAGGAGTACGGCCGCATCGACATCCTTGTCAACAACGCCGGCATCACTCGGGATAAGACCTTCCACAACATGACCGATGAGCAATGGGACTTCGTTCTTGATGTGAACCTGCGTACGGCTTTCAACAACACGCGTGCAGCCGTTCAGCACATGCGCGATGCCGCCAAGAAAGAACTCGAAACCCAAGGCGCACCTGCTTATCACCGCAAGGTGACCTTCACCTCTTCGACTGCAGGTTTACAGGGCAACGCTGGCCAGGCCAACTACACGGCCGCGAAGATGGGACTGATCGGCCTCACCAGGACCCTTTCGATGGAGCTCGGCCGTTTTCACATCAACGTCAACGCTGTGGCGCCAGGTTTCATCGAAACAAGGCTGACCACCACCAAGGAGGCCTCGGAAGACCCGAACCTCGGGATCCCCGACGGCATCAGGTCGATGGCGATGATGATGATCCCCCTCGGATATGCCGGACAGCCTGAAGATGTAGCGAAGGCGCACGTCTTCCTCGCCTCAACAGACTCCGACTACGTTTCGGGCCAGACCTTGGTGGTCGGCGGAGGACTCGTTCGCCACTAAGCCCTAACTTTCTCGAATCGCATAGAAACCTTCGCCATCGGCGTAACCTTTTCATTACCAAACGCGTCGTAGGTTTAGCCGAAGGAATTCATGGACGTCCCGAACAGCGTCATCGAGGCATGCAAAGCAGGGGATCCAAGGGCATTCGAGGAGCTAGTTAAGCTCACTCATAAGGATGTCTACTCGCTTGCCTACCGATTGGTAGGAAACCCCGACGATGCTGCCGAAGTGGCGCAAGAGACCTACATGAAACTCCTGAGGTCGATCAGGCAGTATCGAGGCGATTCGAAGTTCTCGACTTGGCTCTACAGGGTGACTTCTTCGGTCGCTATCACAGGACTCAGGAAGCGATCGCGCCAGCGACTAGACGTCGCCCTCGATGAAGGCCAATGGGACATGATCCCCGCAGATCCGTCTGCGGATCCCGCCCAACGCTTCGAGCGCGAGGCCTTGAAGGACCGGCTGGACGGCTGCTTGCGAGCCCTTCCGGTTGGGTACCGTAGCGTGGTCGTGCTGAAAGATATATATGGCTTCAGCCTCGCTGAGATCGGCAAGCAGTTGGGGATCAGTGAAGGTGCGGCGAAGGTGAGACTTTTTCGAGCAAGGCAGCGTCTAAAGGAGATGCTGTACGAAGATGGACCGGTCGACTACGAGGACAGAAAGGAGAGCGGCGATGCAATGTCGTGAGGTTAGTGGTTACCTACCGGCCTATGCCGACGCCGACAATTCCTTGAGGACGGTCGATGTCGATCATCATATGTCGAGTTGTTCAGGATGCAGAGCCGAACTCGAGCAGTACCGCGACATCGGCAAGAGTATGCGGACCCTGATGGACGAACCCTTGGAAACTCCGGGTTGGCTGCTCGACACATTGACCGAAACCGTGGTTGAGAAAGCCGAGCGAATGCAAGCGTTGCGCGAGCGCACCAAGCAGGTCGCTCAGCCTGCGTTGGTTGGCGGAGCTCTTCTGGCCGCCGGTGTGGCGGGAGCGATCTTGGTTGGCAGCCGAAGACGGCGAAGGCGCGGGGTTGGCCGACGTTTGCGCGAGGCGATCGCCCAGACATAGAGACGGCACAAAAGCCTTGCATCGCGCCGTGTGATGTCTCATCATCTTCAGTCGGAGCAGATACTTTTTCGTGAGTCGTTCGAACGACAGTTAGGAGGTGGCCGTGGATAGATGCATAGCGTTGGCTGCCTCCGATTCCGATATCTGAGCATCCGCTTTCCGTAGTTGCCCGATCAGTTCTTAGATCCACGTCCGTCGCGTCACGGCGCCGGTTTCGGTGGCAGCTCCCAACACAAACGGTGTGCATCAGCGCGCCAAAAACGAGGAGTTTGCACAAGATGAAACTAGACACAGATGACCTAAGCATCAAAGCCCGCAGGCTTGCCGACCCTGCAGATGTCAAAGGCAGACGTAAGTTGCTGAACGATCATGGCGACCCACTTGGTCCGGCCCCCACCTCGATGTTCGTCGACATCGTGGGTTCTAAGTACCCGGTTCCTGATTGGCTGATAACTGAAAACTACGAAGACGAAACGCTGGGTCGGGTGAAAAGCGGTAAGGAGGGCGAGGTCTTCCTGGTGGAGCGTCGCAGTGGCAACGCTTCATGCCTTCTGGCTCGCAAGAGTTACAAAGATCCCGACCAGCGCGCATTTCGCCGCGACCAGATCTATCGAGAGGGTCGCAAGATCCGCAGGTCTCGCGATAGACGCGCACTAGAACTGGGCACCGCTTACGGCAATCAGGTCATGGCATCGGATTGGGTCGGTGCCGAATTCGACATCCTGCGCAAGATCTGGATCGCGGGAGTAAGGGTTCCTTATCCGGTCTCGTTCGAGGGGGGCCTATTGATGCAGTTCCTGGGGGATTGGGAACAAGCTGCTCCCCGCGTGATGCAGGTGCGTTTCGACAAAGATGAGGCGGAACATGTGTGCGAGGGGATATTCGAGCAGGTACGCCGACTGGCCGGGTGCGGTTTGGTACATGCCGACCTTTCGGCTTACAACGTTCTTTACTGGCAGGAGGAGGTGTTCCTCATCGATTTCCCGCAGTCGGTTGAGATTCCATCTAACCCCCACTCCATCGAGCTGTTGACCCGAGACGTAACCAACATCTGCAACCACTTCGCTAAGTACGGTTGCCATCGCGACGTTGGACACGAACTCGGACTTGCTCTCGCTAACGTCTACTGACCGGTCCCTCGAACTACCGGCTTGTAACCTTCCTGAACGCAGGTGCGTCATATACGCCAGATGTGAAGGAAAGGTCCGGTCGTCCGATCGGCACACCCCTTCAAGAAGGAGGTATCGATGGAGATTCTCACCGCAGTCGTGATGGGAATCATCGCTGGTCTTTTGGTGAAGGCACTCTTCCTCAAGGACTCGCACATCATGTGGGACGCAGCATTCGGTGTCATAGGTGGAGTAGTAGCCTATTACCTGCGCACAGCGCTCACGGGGCACGTGAACACCGCTGTGTTCACCCTCGGCATCGCCGTTGTGGTGGCTGGTCTGCTCCACGAGATCTGGGACAGGTTCCACAAGACCGCGTAACTGGTGGCACGATTCAGAGAAGGGGCGCCTCGGCGCCCCTTCTTCGTTGTAAGGCCCCCTTCACCTGTTAGGCTGTGGCGCATCTGATTGCCTGAACAGGGAATCGGTACCTATACTTACCGAAAGGTTGTAGCGGCCGCAGGGTCCCGACTTCCGAAGGCCCGTGGCTCAATTGGTAGAGCACCGGTCTCCAAAACCGGGGGTTGGGGGTTCAAGTCCCTCCGGGCCTGCGAAGCAAATCGCTAGATCCCAGGAAACCGAAGTAGTGCGAAGCATGACTGGAAGCGGAGAACAACGAAGTGGCTTTCTTTAGGAAAAAAGGCGAAGACGAGGAACCCTCCAAGTCTCAGCCACCGTCAAACTCGCCTGCGGGAGACCCCGCGGGGGCGGGGATGAACCGCGAGATGCGGCGCATGATGAACCAGCGCGAAGGTTCGGCTGATCGTCTAAAGCGTCCGCCGGCCACCGCGAAGAAGCAGAGAACATCGCCGCGCCAGTTCTTCAAACAGGTTCGAGCCGAGCTGGGCAAGGTCGCATGGCCAACCCGCAAGGAAGTTGTGACCTACACGGTAGTCGTCTTGGTTTCGGTTTCATTCTTCATGCTGATCATCGGCGGCATCGACTGGGTGTCATTGAAGGGTGTTGTCTGGTTGATATCAAAGGGTGCAGCGGGAGCAGCAGGAGGGGGCAAGTAAGCGTGTCACAAGAATCTAACGATCTAGAAACTCAAAACCCGGCCATGGGGGCCGAGGCCCCTGCCGAAACGACGAGTTCACCTTGGGAGTCTGCTCGATCTGAGCCCGAACCTGCTTCCGCGGAATCGTCCGAACCCGAGCCAACCCCCGAACCAGAACCCGCTTCCGCGGAATCGTCCGAGCCCGAGCCAACCCCCGAACCGGAACCCGCTTCCGCGGAATCGGTGTCAGCCAGCGACGATTCTGAAGCTGCGGTCCTTGCCGAAGCCGAGGCTGTCGTGTCGGCCGCTGCCGATGAGATCGCCGATGAAGTAGCGTCGGGCGATTACGAATCGGACTCGGACTATGTCTCTGATGAATACGTGCCTGCGGGCGAGCGCCCCGGCGACTGGTTCGTGGTCCATACCTACGCTGGCTACGAGAACAAAGTAAAGGGAAGTCTCGAAACCCGCATCAACTCCATGAACATGGAAGACAAGATCTTCGAGGTCGTCATCCCAATGGAAGACGTCATGGAATTCAAAGCCGGCAAGAAGCAGATCGTTCAGAAGAAAGTCTTTCCGGGCTACCTGCTGGTTCGCATGTACCTCGAAGATGACTCCTGGTACGTGGTTCGCAACACCCCTGGGGTCACAGGCTTCGTTGGCTCCGGCGCCAAGCCAACCCCTTTGGCGTCACGAGAGGTCGACAAGATTCTGCAGGTCAAGCCGGTCGAGAAGTTGAAGCCACGCCTCGAATTCGAAGAGGGCGAGAGCGTCCGGGTTGTCACGGGGCCCTTCGCCAACTTCACCGGTACCATCTCTGAGATAAATCTCGACCAATCCAAACTGAAGGTGCTCGTCAACATCTTCGGCCGTGAAACTCCGGTTGAGTTGTCGTTCGAGCAAGTCTCCAAGCTCTAGGAAGAAGGACCAACCATGGCCCCCAAGAAGAAGAAGATTTCGGCGGTAGTCAAATTGCAGATCCCGGCTGGCCAGGCTACAGCGGCACCGCCGGTTGGAACGGCACTCGGCCCCCACGGTATCGCGATGATGGACTTCGTTCGGCAGTACAATGAACGCACTGCATCGCAGCAGGGGACGATCGTTCCTGTTCACGTCACCATCTACGAAGACCGTACCTTTGACTTCGTCTTGAAGTCGCCACCAGCTTCCGCACTATTGCGGGCTGCGGCCAAGGTAGACAAAGGGTCAGCGGAACCGAATCGCAACAAGGTGGGTTCGGTAACCAAGGATCAGATCAAACAGATCGCCGAAACCAAGATGGCTGACCTGAATGCTAATGACATCGATCAGGCATCGAAGATCATCGAGGGCACAGCCCGTTCGATGGGGATCACCGTAGACAGATAGTCAAAGGCGATGTGGGAGACCTACAAAGGTCGCATGCACCACGGGAGGTAATCGATGAGTCAGAAGGGCAAGCGTTACAGGCAAGCTGCGGAGTCGTACGACGTCGAGGAGTTCTACACTCCATCGCAGGCGTTGAAGCTGGTCAAAGAGGGAGCTCGCGCTAAGTTCGACGAAACGATCGAACTCAGCATGAAGTTGGGCCTCGATGTTCGAAAGGCCGATCAGCAGATCCGAGGCACGGTGAATCTTCCCCACGGCAGCGGTAAGAAGGTGCGCGTCATCGTGTTTGCCCAGGCTGAGAAAGCCCGAGAGGCAAGGGACGCGGGGGCCGACGAGGTTGGCGACAAGGACCTGGCCGAGCGTATCGAGAAGGGCTGGATGGACTTCGATGTTGCCATCGCAACTCCCGACATGATGCCAGTGGTGGGCAAGCTCGGACGTATCCTGCGCGGCCTCACACCCAACCCGAAATCGGGCACCGTAACCGACGATGTAGCAAAGGCCGTCAAAGAGACGAAAGCCGGAAAGATCGAATATCGAACCGATCGGCAGGCCAACGTCCACGCGGT
>JBHELT010000032.1:0-6913 GCA_046262935.1 Actinomycetota bacterium
TAGCGCCTAGCCATTTCGGGACTCCTTAGGGATGAACGAGAAGAGACTTGGAGATTATAGGCAAGAACAGGAGGCACCCCCTTATCCCCTCCATTGAAGCCTCGATCATCGTGTCCGCGCTACCGAAGTCCTACTTGGAACGGAGTACATGGTCCAGCAGGAGCCTGGCGAGCTCTCTTTTCGACATCACCGGCAACTCATCCTCGGAATCTTTGGTGAGGATCCAGGCTTTGTTGGTCGCCGAATCGAAGCCCGAGTTTTCGACGCCTACCAGGTTGGCTACCAGGATGTCGCAGTTCTTCGTGACGAGTTTGTCCTTGCCGTTGACAAGGACATCGTCGGTTTCTGCTGCGAACCCAACGAGGGTCTGACCCTCAGACTTCACCCGGCCCAACTCCTGAAGGACATCGGGGGTCTCCTCCAATGCAACATCTGGCAGGCCCTTTGATTTCTTCAACTTGGATCCGCTTACGGTCTTGGGCCGGTAATCGGCAACCGCCGCCGCCATGACGATGACATCGGCCTGCGACGCTGCGCTCATAACGGCATCGCGCATCTGTTGTGCTGTTGTTACTTCGATGACGTCGGCGGCGGTTGGACGAGGCAAGTGTGATGGTGCCGTGACCAATGTCACTTTCGCTCCTCTTCGCAGTGCTTCGGCCGCGATCTCGTAACCCATGCGACCCGATGAGCGATTGCCGATGAACCTAACCGCGTCGATGGGTTCTTGCGTGCCGCCCGCAGTGACTAAGACGTTGAGACCGGCCATGTCGGTTGAACGCTCGGTTTCGTCGATTATGGCCTCGATGATGTTCGAGATCTCGGTCAACCTTCCGATACCGACGTCGGGCCCAGCCAACGCACCTTGATCTGGTCCAACGATGCGGATCCCGCGCGAGCGCAAGGTTTGGATGTTTTGCTTGGTCCCCTCGTACTCCCACATCTCGGTGTGCATCGCGGGGGCCATGATTATGGGGCCCTTCGCCGATAACAGCAGCGCGGTGATGAGGTCGTCTGAGATGCCTTGTGCGAATCGACCTATGGTCTTAGCAGTGGCCGGTGCGATGACGATGATGTCTGACTTGCGAGCAAGGTCGGTATGCGGGATCTCGCTCGGCGACACATCGGGAAACAACTCGGTCCTCACGGGATTTCCGGTGAGGGTCGAGAAAGTGATAGGCCCAATGAAATTGGTGGCCGATGGTGTCATCAGCACGCTCACATCTGCGCCCGCCTTCGTGAGTTCGCGCGCTAGTTCAACGATCTTGTATGCAGCTATGCCCCCACACACGCCTAGGGCGATCTTCTTACCCGCTAGCTTGGTGAGGTCCAAGTGTTACTTGACCCTTTGCTCAACCTCAGGCGGGCGGTCGTAGCTGAACTTGTTCTCGGCGATCTCTTCGAGTGCTATCGAAAGGGCTTTGGCGTTCTCGCCGAGCCGGTTGATCTGTGGGGGAACGAAGTCACGGATGCCCTCGCCCAGCTGTGAATAGTACGAATTGATCTGTCGAGCCCTCTTCGCGGCAAGCACAACCAGCGTGTAGCGGCTGTCCACTTTGTCCGAGAGGTCCTCGATCTTCGGGTAGATCACTAGCTCTGCTCCTTCAGTTGGTTTATCAAAAGTAACACCTCTTGGACTGCTTCATCTATATCGACGTTCACGATGACCCCATCGAAGGAGTGCTTCTTCCTTAGTTCGTCGTATGCGTCGAACATGCGTCGTTGCATGGCTTCTTCATCTTCGGTGTGTCTTTTTCGAAGCCTCTGCTCCAATATCTCCATCGAAGGGGGCTCGATGAAGATGAGCGCCGCATCGTTCATCTGACCTTTAACCTGCGCCGCGCCTTGGACGTCGATCTCCAAGATCACGTCTTTGCCCTGGGCAAGTTGCTGCTCGACATGTGCACGCGGCGTTCCGTATAGGTTCCCGTGCACCTCGGCCCATTCCAAGAATTCGCCCCGGTCACGCATCGCGATGAAGTCTCTTTGGGGGATGAAGAAGTAGTGCACGCCTTCCTTCTCCATAGGCCTAGCAGGGCGCGTCGTGCAAGACACGGACAGTCTCATGTCCGGTCTGCGTTGCAAGATCCCCTGGACGATCGTCCCTTTGCCGGCGCCGGATGGCCCCGAGACGATGAACAGTCGCGAGCGAGCTATCTTTCGTCGAACTCCCTAAGAAGCGAATCCTTCTGTTTCAGACCGAGGCCCCTCAGTCTTCTGGATTCGGAGATGTCGAGCCGTTCCATGATCTTTCTTGCCCTAACTTTGCCAACGCCTGGCAATGATTCGAGAACCTTGGATACCTTCATCTTTCCTACCACCTCATCTTTGGTGCGCCCAAGCAGGTCAGGCAGTGACGTCTTGCCCGTCTTCAATTCTTCCTTCAATTCGGCACGCTTGCGGCGCGCCTCGGCCGCCTTGGCAAGAGCGTCGCGGCGCTGTTGTTCAGAAAGAGGAGGCGGAAGGGGCAAAAGGCTCCTTTGACCGACGATTGGACTGCCGGATTATAGGTGCGGGACGACTCTAGCGAAAGGGCGTCTAAAACTACATAGCCTTCTTAAACGCATTGAAAACCTTCTCTGACTCCCGAAGTCTTATCCTTCCTTCGTCAGTGATCGAATACTCAGCACGAAATAGCATCGTCTTTAGGTTGAAGCGAGGGCCCGTTCTTCTACGCTTGACCAGCCCTCGCCGACGATTGACCAGTCTTCGTGTAGACATTGCTCCGACAAGAGCAAGTAAGGTAGGACCTAACTCCGCGTTCACTAGCTCAGACGCCACCATTTGGTCGAGAACTTCCTGTGCAGCGACGGGTTCGCTCTTCGTGTCCAGGAACTTCAGGACCGCAAGACGCCAAAGGATTGCTTGGATCCGTTGCTCAAGCGAAAGCCTCGACATGCCCTAGTACCAGGTACCAAACACTCCAGCGGCATAGATGAAGCATGTAACGTTGCTATCGCCCCCATCCTTGCAAAACCCAAAGGCCAGAAATGCCATTCGCCCCGCCCCAATAAGCCCGAGCCCCTGCAGGGTCGGTACGGGAGCAACAACAAACGCCTCCTCAAACCGATACAGTGAATCTAAGTATTTTTCCGGAAGAGATGCGGCTTGCGATTGCGTTTCTCCAGATTGAAGATGGTCATACTCCTCTGCCGCTCCGACGCCACATCGAACGTCAAATGCAGGGTTATCTGCGTTCAGGCAGCCATGAACCGTTAAACCAGGTTGCGGAGTGACTGCAAAGGAAACTGAGTGCGTATTGGCCTCCACCCCGAGACTGGGACCGTCCTCAGGATGAATGGACACGTACGAATTGGCAACCGCAATGCAGGCTGAAGCGGTCCCAAGCACAGCCTCGCAAATCGGACCATCCGTCGGACCTGCTTCGGCCGTAGTCTCGAGGGTTAGGAATCCGGGTACTCCGACTACCAGAAGAATGCACTGGGCCAACCTGACAAGGTGGGGTTGTTTCATGACGGCCCCCTAAAGTGGTGATTGAACAGCTGAACTGCCCATTATGCGAATTTGGAACATCCAAATCAAATTCGGAATCTGCGACGCGCCAAAGGAGACTGAGAGATAAGCAAGTCCGCCGCCCGAATGGCGACATGACCGAGGGTGCTCACTTTGAGGCCAGGTGGCGGCTGCCTCGCACATCGGTGGGGACCCCGGCCGCACAAAGCGGGCACTCATCGGGGGCCCAACTCACCGCATCGAGTCTGCAGAGACTCACCAGTGGAACGCCAAGTTTGGTCCCTGAAGAACGATCTACCAGGCAGCCGACAGAAACGATCTGAGCCCTTGGCACCAGATCGATAACCTCTTTCACTGACTTGCCGGTTGTGATGACGTCCTCGACGATCAGCACCCTTTCTTGAGGAGCGATCTCGAAACCCCTGCGCAGACTCATCGCCCCGCCCTCCCGCTCCGCAAAGATCGATCTTGCTCCGAGCGCCAACGCGGTGACGAAACCTAGGACTATGCCCCCGACTGCAGGAGCAAGCACCACATCGACCCGAGTCCCGTCTAACCTCCTGGCCAGCGCATCGCCCAGCGCAACACTGAGACCGGGACGTTCGAGGGCTCTGAACTTCTCGGCGTAGATGTTCGAATGCCTGCCCGATGAAAGCACGAAGTGCCCTTCGAGGATCGCGCCGACTTCGGCGAGGGCATCTTTGACTTCCTCCTCGGTCATCTGGACCCCAGTTCGGCCAGTATCTCTTCGGTCGCTTGGACCGGATCGGGTGCCGCCGTGATCGGTCGTCCGACCACGATGTAACTCGCTCCGGCTTCGGCGGCCTGCGCGGGGGTGAGCACGCGTGCTTGATCGTCTGCCGACGCGTTTGCGGGCCTTATCCCTGGCACCACCAAAACGACCTCGGGGCCGAATATCTGACGCAGTGACGCAACCTCTAGTGGCGAACATACCAGCGCGGTGGCACCCGCATCGAACGCAAGTTTGGCGAGACGACTCACCTGTGCCGCGGCGTCTGCCCCCTGACCTACCGAGTCGAGGGTTTCTTCGTCGATGCTGGTAAGGACAGTCACGGCGGCTACCAGGGGCCTATCGGTTGCTTTGACCGCACCGTTGACGGACTTGGCGGCCTTCGCTGCTGCGGTGATCATCGCCGGTCCCCCAGACGCGTGCACTGTGAACATCCACACCCCAAGGCGCGTTAGCTCTTCGGCCGCCGAACCGACCTGGGCTGGGATGTCATGCAACTTGAGGTCACAAAAGATCGGCGCATGCTGGCCGATCTCGCGTATCGCCTCGGGTCCGTACGCTGCGAAAAACGTAAGCCCGACCTTGAACGCGCTTACCTTGCCGGCGAGTTGCTTGGCTAGATGTTCGGCTTTTGGCAGGTCCGGCTCATCGAGAGCGACTATCAGTCCGGTACTCATCCTTCGATCTTCACCTGTCCTTTCAATGATGCGACGCTGCGTATGCTTCTTTCATTCAAGAATCGTTCGATGCCCTTGGTGACCTCGACGGTAGCGCGCGGGTCGACGAAGTTGGCGGTGCCGATAGCGACGGCAGTTGCTCCTGCCATGATGAACTCGATGGCATCGCGACCATCCATGATTCCACCCATCCCGATGATCGCTACTTGAGGAAACGCGCTGCTCACTTCGAAGATCGCCTTCACTGCGATCGGTTTGATGGCAGGCCCTGACAGTCCGCCCATCACCCCGGCCAACTTGGGTCTTGCGGTTTCGATATCGATAGCCATCCCAACCACTGTGTTGATCAGACTCAGCCCATCGGCACCAGCGTCGAGTGCAGCGGTTGCGATCTCGACGATGCTCGTGACGTTGGGAGACAGTTTGGCGAAGACGGGGACTCCAACCGAGCGCTTGACCGCGCCAACGACCGAGGCAGTCGCCTTGGGGTCGTGGGCGAACATGTTGTTGCGGTCTTCGAGGTTGGGGCACGAGATATTGATCTCGATGGCAGCGATCTCAGCCTGGCGCAGTCGGTCTGCCACTTGAATGAACTCTTGGACCGTGTTCCCAGCGATGCTGGCGATGACGGGGACCCCCATGTCTTTCAGCCAAGGAAGGTCCACGGCAAGGAAGTGGGCAACGCCTTTGTTCTGAAGCCCTATCGCGTTCAGCATCCCCGAGGGCGTTTCGGCCATGCGAGGTGTCGGCTTGCCCGCCCAAGGTTCGATGGTCATGGACTTCACAACAACTGCGCCGAGGAGTTTCAAGTCGATGAATTCGGCCACCTCTTTGCCAGACGCGAAGCATCCCGACGCCGTAACAACAGGGCTCTTGAGGCGCACCCCTGCCAGATCGATGGAAAGATCGGCAGTCATCAGTTACCCGCCGGTGCGCTGCCGCTGGCGGTCTTGGCCGGACCTGCATCCCAAGCGATGCGCGCTCCGTTGAACACAGGACCGTCAACGCACGTCCTAACGTTCATGGTCTCGGTGCCGTCTTTGTTCCATACCGGCTGGATGCATGTCATGCAGATACCGAAACCGCAACCCATGAGGGCTTCCATGCAGACCTGTACCGGGATGCGCTTTCGAAGCCCGAACTTCGTAACCGCAGCGAGCATCTGATTGGGACCGCACGCGTAAATCACCTCGGTGCCACATCGCTCAACCATCTCGGGAAGAAGATCGGTCACGAATCCTCGGTGTCCTTCGCTGCCGTCGTCGGTGGTGAATGCAGTCATCGCCCCGAGTCGCTTGGCGTCGATCGCATTCACGAGCCTGCTCGACGTGGCCGCACCCCACAAGATGTCTACGCGCTTGTCGGCCGCTCTCAACTCTTCGGCTAAGAAGAACATGGGGACCGCGCCAACGCCGCCACCAACCAGCAGGCATGAATGCTGCCTTTTAGGGATGGTGAAAGGACGGCCGATCGGCCCAACAACATCGACCAGGTCATGGGGCCTTAGCGAAGCAAGTGCTGCTGTCCCCCCGCCCCGGATGTCGAAGACAACTTCGATAGTCGCGGCCCAGTCGCCGCGGCGGTTGACGCGGTATATCGAGAAAGGCCTGCGCAATATGAAACTGCGATCTTCGGGAGGGCGGATGTTGATGAACTGTCCGGGCTTTGCGGTCTCGGCGATCTCTGGCGCAACGATGGTCAGCAGGTGATATTCGTCACCCATCTTCCGATAGGAAAGCACCTCGGCGACTTGATGTATCAATCTAGATACTCCTGGAGACTGCGGACCTCGAATCCGCCTTTGCGAACCGACTCTATCCCCTGCACGGTTGCCTGCAGTCCTGCGAGCGTTGTTATGCAAGGGATATCGCGCATCACTGCCGCGGTTCGGATGAAATATCCGTCTGAGCGGGCACCCTTTCCGAACGGTGTGTTGACGACCAGGTCTACTTCGCCTTCCAGGATCTTCTCCACGATGTTGGGCGAGCCCTCTGAATGTTTACGTACTGCC
>JBHELT010000033.1:0-25998 GCA_046262935.1 Actinomycetota bacterium
ATACGAGATTCGCCTCGTAAATCCCTATCGGATGTAAGCGCGACATCTCGATCGGCTTTGGCATGCCATCGACGATCAGGCTGACTCCCATCGACCCAGGGCAAAGCGCCCTGATCAAGATGTCGTTCCCTGTTCGCCTTACCCCGAGCAGTCGATGCGGATCGGAGTGTTCGCCAGAAGCCAGAAGCGACATCTCCACTGCGAGCGCGGCATCGGTTTGTCGCTCTGATTGATCTGCGTACGGCGATGCAGCCGCAGGGATCATGCTGCGTTTAGGGCCCATAGATAGCAGGCTACCCGTTGAAGGCTCGGAGTGAACCTGTTCTCAAGTGGCTGGCGGTATCTTGATCACCAACACGGCCACATCGTCGCGTGCGTTACCGCTAGAGAAGTCACGAACACTCTCGGCGATGCGGTCTGCTATTGCCTGCGCCGTAGTTTCGAGGCAGCCCTCGAGAACCGCCTTGAGCCGCGAGTCCGAATAGATATCGCCGTTCGAGCTAGCCTCAGTCACTCCGTCTGTGTAGAACATGATTGCATCACCGGGACCAAGGGTGACGAACTGCTCGGTGATGGTGGTCGCCTCGAAAAGGCCGAGCAATGTCCCCGGCTCACCAACGCTTTCAACGCGCCCATCGAGGCGCCGAACCAACGGTTGTGGGTGCCCACCGAGAACGATGGTAAGGAAGGCCCCATTGTCGATCGGATCGAGCCGAGCGAAAGCAGCCGTCGAGAATTGGGATTCGATAGCCTTCTGCGCTTGGATCGCCGAGTTCACTTCCGACAGGATGCGTGATGGCTCTCGCTCTTGCAATGCTTCGGCCCTCACCGTGTTCTTCACCACACCCGCTAAGCGTGCGGCTTCTGGCCCCTTGCCAGAAACGTCGCCGATGACAACAGCCCAGTGACCCTGGCCATACTTGAAGACGTCGTAGAAGTCGCCCCCGACCTCGTTGCCTTCGCCAGCCGGAAGGAATTTCTCACCGATCTGAACCCCGGGGATGTGGGGCAGTTCTGGGATGAGACTCTTTTGAAGGATGCTCGCGATGTTGCTTTCCCTCCGATACTCGAAAGCATTATCAAGCGCTCGCGACACCTTTCGCGCAAGGTCTTCGAGAAGGTCGAGGTCATCGGCTGTATAAGTTCGGTCGCCCGCGATTCCCACACCTATCGTGCCTATCACTCTGCCGCGAGTCATCAAGGCAGCGATACATGCGCGCGCAGCACCGGGTTGGATGTAGGACACAGCCGAGGTGAGTACCCCGATCAACGGATGGTTTTCATCCGCATCGGACAGATAGGTTTCGTGGAGCGACTCCAACTCGAATGGTCTGTTTCCTGATCCAGCCTCGGCCAGCCTGGTGATCGATTGATCATCTTCGATCAGATCGACCACGCAGTGGTCACCTAGGATGGGGATCGCCAGCGCGCAAACTTGTGCGATCACTTTTTCGTGGTCCAACGAAGAACCGAGCACATCACTGGCGCGAGCTAAGAAAGCTTTGGCGTCTTCTACTTTACGTTTTTCGGTGATATCACGCAGGTAGCCCGTGAACGATGTTGGTCCGTCTGACTCGACGCGCGTGATAGATAGTTCAACGAGGATCTGCGACCCGTCCTTGCGCATCGCCGGCATCTCCATGCGTTGCCCGATGATCTTGTTATGTCCGGACACCGCCCTGCGGAGTCCTGCTCGATGGCGCGCTCGCAGGTCCAGTGGGACGAGAGTTTCTTCCAAGGTCTTGCCGATGACTTGATCGCGCGTGAACCCGAAAGTACTTTCAGCGGCAGGATTGAACTCTGTGATCCGCCCCTCGGCATCGATCGTTACGATCGCATCCATAGCCGAACGTAAGATGGCGCTCTTTCGAGCTTCGCTGATGCGGGTAGCTTCTTCGGCTTTGATGGTTTCGAGGTACTGACCTATGCGGCCCCCGATCGAACTCATCATCATCAGCAAGTCCTGGTCGGGTTCTTCGATGGTCGTTGAGAAGAATTCGATCACTCCGCTGACGCGTCTCCCGCTGGTTATGGGGAATGCGAAGGCTCCATGGATACCGGCCTGCTGTGCGGCTTCTTTGCGTGGGAAATTGGCTTCCTCGATAACGTCGGGGATCCAGCGAGGCTCAAGCGACTCCCAGGCCGTTCCAGGCAACCCGAGCCCTTTCGTGAAACGACTGGAACCGCTGGCTTCGATAAACCTGCCGAGCCCGGTTGCGTCCTCGGCCCAACTCTCAAGGAAAACCAAGGGGCCGCTATCCGATTCCAGCTCCCAGATGATGCCCGCCTGCCATCCAAGGCTCTCGCAGATCGCCGACAGGATCTTAGGAGCGGCTTCATTGATCGATCGCGACATATTCATGGCAACCGAGGCCGAGTGAACAACCGAAAGACGCATCTCTGCGCGCTTGGCTTCCGTTACATCGATCATCCGCCCCCTCAGAGAGATGGGCGTACCCCGCTGATCCGTGCAGACCTGCACTATGTCATTCAGCCAGATGGTCTCTTGGCCCGATGACATGAAGCGATATTCGATCTCCACAGGCCTGCACTCCGAGATGGCGGTACGCAACATCTTGAGCGTTAGTTCCACATCCTCAGGGTGGATATGCGACGTCCAGAACCCTTCATCTGCGATCCAATGTTTTGCCTCGAAGCCGGTTATCAACTCGATCCCCCGGCCTATGCGGCGAAAAGCGGGAGGAGTTGCTGCTGTTGCTTCCCAAACGGCAACGTCTAGTCCGTCGATCTGGTCGGTCATGTCACTCAAGGCCCTATCGGCCTCTCGCCGCGCCTGGCGCTCGATGAATATCCCTTCGGCTCTTGCTCTGAGCACCCCCGTAGCGACTGCTATAAGCGAAGTGGACGACGCGATCTCGATCACCTCAGCGACCCCGGTGGACGTGAATCGAAGGCCCGGCCCACCCATCAGAAAGACCTGACCCACGGTCACGATCACAGCGGTAACGGTCGATGGTTGCCACCCGCCCATGAATCCGGCTAGGGCAACAAGAGCCATCGCGGCGGGAAGCACCGCAAGGTGAAAGAAAGAAGCATCATGAGCAACGAAAGCCAATCCCATGAAAGCCGCTGCGACAGCGGGGATGATCCATCTACTGGCCCGCGCCGCAGAAGGCGTGGCATCCGGCCCCGAAGCGGGGACAGGATTCGTCTTCGGATCCAAACTCATCCCCCTGGACTCGCTAACTTCTTGTTGGACTTGCTCGACCACGGATCCGACCTGATAAAACCCCAAATATGCCCCTTTGGGGATCTGCCAAGTTTAGCGTCCAGCCGCGCCGTCAGGTAACTGCCCTCAGGCCAGCTTGTGTTCAGCGAGCCTGAAGACTTCGTCACGGTTGCCCTGGTACATGAATTCGGTTCCCCACGATTGAATCATGCCTTCGACCTGGCTGAGGTGTGCCTTTAGAGCCTTCACCTTCAGATCGTTCAGCTCATCCGGCAGAGTGAAATCGATCGCAAGATCTTCGACCGCGGTGACTGGGGCCCCATTCGGGAAAACATCGAACTCATTGATCTTTTCCAGATACTTATCCACCCAGGCCTGAGTTATGGCGGCGTGATAAAGGCGCGATCCCAAAGGTGCGGCCAACCTGAAGGCTTCGGTCGCCCATCGCGAGACCGCCTTGTGATCTGGATGTCCCGTTGCGCCGTCCGGTCCGAACGTCAGAACCGAATCAGGTTTGACCTGGCGCATAACTTCAACGATCTTGCTTATCGCTTCATCTTCATCTACTTCGGAACACCGCCCGTCCGGGTAGCCAAGACGCACTAACTCACTCACGCCCAAGATGCGAAGGGCCTCCTGCAATTCACCTTGCCTGATAACGGCAAGAGCCTCACCGTGCGGCCAACGTTTGGCATCCCAAGATCCCTGGTCACCATCGGTCGCAGTTAAGCAAGCCACCCGGCGGCCCTCCTTGGCCGCAAGTGCCATGATCCCGCCACTTGTGTAGGTTTCGTCATCAGGGTGCGCCCAAACACCGAGGATCGTGCCGAGATCGGGTAACAAGTCTGCCATCGCTGGCATCCTAAACTCCGTCCGCTACCCTTCGCGCTCGTTGCCGCTTCGCGGGGAGCCCGGTCTTGCGTTGGCGCCCAATCCCAGCAAACCAGCGACGATGAGCCCGGCTCCGATAAGAGCCATAGGCGTTGGCTCCGCAGAGCCGGAACCCGACCAGGTGCCCAGAACAACCAGACCAATCCCGATCAAGATCGAAACGCTCCTGATCACGCGCGACCACCTCCCTGTTAAGTGGACTAGTCAGAAAGAACTAGTCACTTAGCGAGACTATCGGCTACTTTGCGTGAGAAGTTGAGCGTGCAATATCCTATTTCTTATGAAATCACCCTCTCGACGGACGCTCGCGTACCCGGCCATAGTCCCACCCCACATTCTCGAGAACATCGCACGTTTCGGCACCCCTTCGCAGCGTCACCGTGCAAGCCAGACCCTGACTCATGACGCGTCGCTCAGGGCGACCCGAGCCGGAGCCTTGGTGGTGCATCCAAGTGTCGTAAGTGAGCCTGTTGTCTCGAGAGTCGCGGGACGACCGGAGCGCACCATCTACGACGCTGGGCACACAGACCGCCTGCCCGGGGTGATCGTGCGAACCGAGCGCGGGCACTCAACATCCGACCCAGAAGTTGAGGAGGCCTTCAGTGGACTTGGCGCTACTTATGACTTCTATTGGAAAGTGTTCGAGCGCGACTCGATCGATGGGCGGGGACTGCCTTTGCTGGCGGTTGTGCATTACCAAAGCGACTATGACAACGCGTTCTGGGATGGAACCCAGATGATCTTCGGCGACGGCGACGGGCGACTTTTCAATCGGTTCACGTCGTCGCTCGACATCATCGGTCACGAATTGACCCACGGAGTTACCGAGGTCGAAGCAAGCCTTTTATACAAGGCTCAAAGCGGGGCCCTCAACGAATCGATATCCGATCTATTCGGTTCGCTCGTTAAACAGTTCGCCCTTGGTCAGAGTGCCTCGGAGGCCGACTGGCTCATCGGGACGGGCGCGTTCACGAAAAACGTGAATGCAAGAGCGATCCGATCGATGGCAGCCCCGGGAACGGCCTACGACGATCCCGTGATCGGCAAGGATCCGCAACCGGCGGACATGTCGGGGTACGTGCGCACCGCTAAAGACAATGGCGGTGTGCATATCAATTCGGGGATCCCCAACAGGGCTTTCTACGAGACCGCCATCAACATCGGGGGCTTCGCATGGGAGAGATCGGGAAGGATCTGGTACGAGGCGCTACTGTCTTCGCGCCTTCGGCCGGGCACGAAGTTCAAGGGTTTCGCGTCGATAACGGCGCAGACCGCACGCCTGTTGTTTGGCAAGGGAAGAGAAGAGCAGGCTGTTGTCCAGGCATGGTCGAAGGTTGGTATCTCCATTTAAGGGGCTCGAGTGGACGAGGACATACACATAAGCTTCAGCAGAAGTGGCGGGTTTGGCGGAGTTGCCCTTAAGGCTTCGTTCGATGTTTCGCGCGATGCAAAGCAGAGCCCCGATAGCGCCGAGATGATTTTGCTAACTGAGCAAGTGATGAACCTGGCCGATGAGCAGGGCCCTCAGTCTCCTATCTCCCGCGATGGGTATACATACGAGTTATCCATCAAGATGGGAGCGCGACGTCGAGTGATCGTGGCGACCGAAGACTCTTCAACGGTTGTCATCGCGCTCTGTAGATACCTGGAAGGGCTGGCCAAACGTTGAGCAACACCTCGACCATCAGGAGCAGATCTGCATCGCTGCAAAGACAAGATTCGCGTCGGGCATTCTTGCGCAGGCAGCGGCTCATCAGAAGTGGGCTTGTGATCGTATTCATCGCGACGGTCGCGATCGGGGCCCCCAGGCTGGGGGACCTTCCTCCTCCCGTCGTTGCCCGGGTTGGAGGCAGGCTCTTTTTGCTGCCACCTCATGCAACGGTCGCGACCGGGCTCCGCAAAGCCGGGCTGAAGCCCGTATCGGGGCGCCTGATGTCGATCCGGGGCTCAGTCCTTTCCCCCGAGGCCTTCCCCTTCAAGGTGACCCGCAACGGCCTGGCGGTCGGTCTCGGGGAGCATCTTCGAACCCACGACGTGATCGTCCTCACCAATGGCACCGACCAGGCAGAACCGACGACTGTCGAGACCTATGCCCAGCCTGCCAGCGACCCACAATTCGTACTTGCCGGCAGCGGGAACCTGACCGCCAAACGCGGCACGGTTTCCGGTGAGGTCGAACCGATATCTGTCGCTGCTGGGACGGGGCCGCCAACGGTTGCGCTCACTTTCGATGATGGGCCTAATCCCAATACGACACCACCCATCATCGACATCCTCGACCGGGCGGGCATCAAGGCAACATTTTTCACGGTCGGTCGCATGGTGCAACGCTTCCCTGATCTGGTGAGGCGCGAACTTGGTGACGGGATGACCATCGGCGACCACACCTTCGGGCACACTCGGCTCGCAGGACTGCCAGCCGACCGGGTACGTGGTGAATTGCAGCGGACCATCGATCAACTGGGACCACTCGGTGCGCACGTAACCTTGATGCGTCCGCCCGATGGGAGTTTCGATGCCTCGACGATCGAAGTGGCGAAGTCGATGGGCCTAAGGACAGTGGTTTGGAGTGTTGATTCTAAAGACTGGTCGAAACCAGGGGTCGATGCGATCGTCCGCAGAGTCGTCGACTCCGTTCACCCCGGCTCGATCATCTTGATGCACGATGGGGGGCCCGACCGTTCACAGACCGTTGCCGCGCTTCCTAGGATCATCGATGAACTGAGAGCTAGGGGGTATAGCTTCACGGCGATGGCTTGACGAAGGGAGAAGGCATTGGCAACTTCACACAACGCGCTCGACTGTGAGGCATGTCGGATCATCGACCAAGCAGACGGGGTCGAAGACGGAAATCTTTATCCAGTCCTGGTAACAAGGATCCGACACGAAACCCGGATCGTGCGTGGCGTTAAACGCTTCCAGGACAAGATCGCCGACAGCATGACCCGGTTCGCGGGGTCGATGAAGTTCGTATATCTTCACACTGCATGGTTCGGAGCTTGGATACTTTTGAATCTTGGCGCGCTCGCATGGCTTGGTCTTAGACACAAGTTCGACCCATATCCGTTCGGACTTCTAACGATGGTCGTTAGCCTCGAAGCCATCTTCCTTTCGACCTTCGTGATGATCTCTCAGAATCGTCAGGCTGCAAGGGCGGATATCCGCAGTGAACTCGACTTCGACAACAATCTGCGCTCGGAGATATGGGCCGTGCACATCGGGAGTGCTCTGGGTATCGACGTTGACCATGTCGAAGAAACGGTTCGTAAAGTCATCGAGGGCTACCGCAAAGAGATGACTGTCGCTTCTAAGCGGTGAGGCTTCTTCTCATTGGAATCTGGCTTCGTCATATCGAGCCCTCATCTCTTCGATGACCTGGCTTATGCGATCTGCGATGGGCCGTCCCTTTATCTCTAAGACGTTCTCAGCGTTGGCTTCCCCCGAATGAGAAAGATTGTAGCTCCCAATGAAAACCACATCATCGGCCACAACCATCTTTGCATGCATGTAATCGTGAACTCTCCCAGGCGCGTATGGTGTTGAATGTTTCCCTTTGAATGAACCCGCAGAGATAAGGCGTTCGAAGGCCTCGATCTTCCAGGAAGACTGGGGTTTTTCGCGCCACTGGCCAATCACTTCTTGCATCTGAGTTAGGTCGATAAGCCCTTCAACGCGCACATGACCTTCCGACGCCAGATCGAGAGCGGCTCCCAGGATCGGACCAGACGTAAGGACCGGCGAGCAGATACTCACCCTGGTCGAGGCCCTTCCAATGGCAGTCGCAACGCGGTGGGCGAGTCTTCTTCCTCTCCCGGGACAGAACCAGGCTCTCACTTCGTGACCGTCCACCTGGGCAGGCGCTGAGGTGAAACCGCCGCTTCCCTGCACCTGTCCGGTGGACCACAGGTCCTCGAAGTCTCTTGAATACATCGAAGCGATCGCGGGCGAGGCTACTTTGATGATCACGTTTTCTTCTCTCGTGAACGAATCGTCCGTCCAGTTCATCGAGCCAGTCCACACGCTAGTTGAGTCGCGCACGATGTATTTGTGATGCATCAGATCCGGGATGCCTGGAATGGCCTTCGACGAAAGGCCCAGGTGATCGACGAGACCGTCGTCGGTGCGCGGTGGGGGCGGCACCGCGATCGGTTTATCGTGATCGATGTTGTAGACCACTCGACCTGCAACGCCGCGCGCCGATGCCGCCTTGATCGCAGCCACCACGATCGGGGCAGTTACTGCTCCAAGACGAAGGTCGTACAAGGCGATGTCGAGGGATCTCTTAGCTTCACCGATGTAGTCGGCGATAGCTTCGGCGATCTCGACCTGGTCCTGTCCTGAGTCAACCAGGGAACGGACATCGATGTCCAAATGTATTCAGATACCGGGGATCTTCTGCGTCGAGCGAAGTCGAGCGCACAACTCGATCAACATCTTCTTCATCATCGACGGATACTGAACAAGCAGCGGCTTGAATTGCCATGCCGAGATGGCGAGCGTGGTCACATCGGTTTCGGCAACGACAGTTGCCGAGCGCGGTCCCCCATCGATCAGCGAGATCTCTCCGAAATAATCGCCGGAACCAAGCTGGTTGCGCTTGCGGCCACCTACGACGATAGTGGCCTTGCCTTTAGCGATCAAGTGAAACCCGGCGGCCGTTTCGCCCTCGACGACGATGTCATGTCCGGCTGGGAAGTGGACCTGTTTGGCGACCCGCGCGATGGCTCTTAGCTCTCGCTTCGAAAGCCCTTCGAACAAAGCTACTGATGCAAGCAGATCGATGTCTTCTCTAGGCACGTAAACCTCCGGAGCGCCAACTCATCGCACAACAATAACCAATCCGTTGTTGTATCGTCGCCGTCCGTGAGTATCGTTGCCGGCAGACTTCGCGATGTCCCTTTGTTCAAGGGGCTCAGTCGTAAGGACCTCGAGATGGTCGCTGAGCTGGCCATCATCCGACATGCCAGGGAGGGCCAGGCGATCATCAAGCAGGGGGCGATCGGCAACGAGTTCTTCGTGATCGCCGATGGATCGGCACGCGTGATAAGAGGAAAGCGAACCGTTGCAAGATTGAAGGCAGGGGATTTTTTCGGAGAGATGGCCCTGCTCGATCGGGGACCGAGAAATTCAACGGTGATCGCCGAGAGTTCGATGGAACTCATAGTGCTCGGAAGATGGTCATTCATGAGCCTGCTCGGAAAGATGCCCGAAATCGCGATAAAGCTACTGAGAGAGTCCGCGAGGCGGATCCGGGAGAACGAACCGCTGTCTATAAACTGAGGTCCCCGCTACTGAGGTCCCCGCTACTGAGATCCTGGTGAAGTGCTCGTCGCAGTTGGCAATGGGGGATCGATGATCGGGGCCGGGGGCTCCGTCGCCGGGGGCGGGGCCGGCACCTCTGCTGATGGAGTTGGAGATGGCATTGGCCTTCGTCGCACGGTCTTGAACTTCGAGTCCTTCGGCCGATCCGTCTTCTTGAATCGACTCGCGTCGGGTTCCAGGAAACCGTAGGGGTACCACCCCTCGTGAGCAAACATCATCACTTTGCGCCAGATCCCGGCGCAAACCGTTCCACCCGTCACATTGCGCATCTGGATCTGGGCCTCGGGGTGACCAACCCATACGGTCGCGACCAACCTCGGAGTAAAACCAACGAACCATGCATCTGCGTTGGATTGCGTCGTTCCAGTTTTTCCCGCGGCGGGCCACCCGAATCGCGCCCTGGTCGCGGTTCCATGATCCACAACTCCCTCGAGGATCTTGGTAGTCATCCGCGCCACGTTGGGATCGAGTACTTCCTTCGATGATGGCCTGTTCACCAGCAGCAACTTGCCGTTGCGATCGGTTACGTCAAGGATCGCCCTCACCTCGGGGCGCCGGCCGTCGGCTGCGATCGTTGCATATGACCGTGTTAGTTCCAGCGGGGTAACCCCGATCCGAAGGCCCCCGAGCGCGATCGAATAGTAAGGGTCAAGCGGGCTCGCGATCCCCAGGTCTTTCGCGGTGGAAACAACGTCGGCAGGCTGCAGGTACCCCGTGATCAAGTTCGCGTACGCACAGTTCACCGATTTGGCTGTGGCTTCCTTGAGTGGAAGCGTGCCGTACCCGGAACCGCCGTAGTTGTCTACGTTCCAGGTCTCCCAGCGATTCAGTCTGAAAGAACAAGATCCGGGGCCTGGCAACTGAAGGTCGGGCGAATATCCTTGCTTGAGGGCAGTCACCAGCGACATGGTCTTGAAAGCGCTTCCCGGCTGGCGGTGCCCCTGGGAAATGAGATCGAACTTCAAAGTCGCAAAATCTCCACCTCCGCGATAAGCCAGGATCTCACCGGTGTGTTGGTCCATGACCACGATCGCCGACTCGGGGACCCCGCGGGGCAGTTCGGCGCCAGCCTTCTCGGCTACATCTTGCAATGCGGGATCCAGGGATGTCTGTATCGTGAGGCCCCCAGTGAATAACGTTTCGTACCTCTGCTTCTGGGTCGCACCAAGCCGCGCGTCCGAAAGCAAAGTTCGCTTCACCAGTTCGATGAAGTGCGGGGCCATCTTCACAACTTCGGTCTTTCTCGGTACTAGACCAAGCGGAGAGGCCTTAGCCCGGTCGAGATCGGATCGATCGATCAGCCCGGCCTCTTTCAATCGATCGAGCACGCGATCGCGCCTAATGGTTGCCCCTTTCGGATCCAGGTTCGGCGAGAAGCCATTTGGCGACCTAAGCAGACTCACGAGCAAAGCCGCCTGATGCGGTTCCAACTGCGACGCGGGGACCCCGAAGTAAGACTCTGCCGCAGCCTCGACACCGTAAGTGCCCTCGCCGAAATAGGCCGTGTTCAAGTATGCCTCTAAGATCTCCGACTTCGTATGGGTTTGCTCGATCGCGATCGCCATGCCGATCTCTTTGATCTTGCGCGTTAGCGTCCGCGAATTGGTTAGATAGGCATTACGTACGAACTGTTGAGTGATCGTGGACCCCCCCTGTTTCACCGAGCCTGCATCGACATCGGTGGCTAGTGCACGCAAAGTTCCGCGAAGATCGACCCCGGGGTGCTCGTAGAACCTTTTGTCTTCAACCGCGACAACGGCTTTCGCCATGATCGGTGCGATCTGATCCAGTCGCACGACCTTTCTGTTGACGTCGTTATATAGGACCGCGATCTCGGTGCCGTCGCGGGCCAGGATGCGCGAGCGTTCCGGGAGGGCGGGCAGCGTATCGAAGGAAAGAACTGGATCTCGCCGCAATACGGCCGTCGTGCCGGAAGAATCGGTGATGGAAGCGGCCGCGAAGCCCGCACCATCGGCCAGAGCAACGACAGCAAGGATGGCGATGGCTTTAACCCGTCCTTTGGCGCGATCTGGTCGGGGTATGACCGACCGGCCCCGTCTCAAACGGATGAGGGGTTCTCGGAAGTGCCATTCGCTTAATCCCACGGTATTCCCTTTATCGCCATGCAGACTTGCAACTTAACTCGCGTCTATCCTTTGGGATCGGAGTCAGCCGGACCCAGCCAGACCAGGCTGGGGGTGGCGCCCACAAAAGTACCCAAACGAGAACAGTATCCAAACGAGAACAGTACTCAAAGAAGGGACAGAAGATGAGCAACGCTGGCGATCCCCTATTCGGGCACGACGCTATCCCGCTTTACTCGATGGTACAGCCAAGCCAGATCGGCCCTGCCATCGATGAACTAATCGAAAGGCTCGACGTAGGCCTGACTGCGCTCGAACAGGGGGTCAAACCAACCTACGCGAACACAGTTTTGGATGTGCAGGAACTGACCGAGCCGCTCGAATATGCATGGTTGATCGTCAGCCACCTGATGGCGGTCAATAACTCCGACGAACTGCGGGCCGCCTATGAGGAGGCTCAACCAAAGGTGGTGGCTGCCAACTTGCGGTTGGGGCAATCGAAACCTATCTACGAAGCCATGAGAACCCTCAAAGCATCTGACGGTTGGGCCAGCCTTACCGAACCTCAGCAGCGCATCGTCGAATCCTCGATACGCAGCTTCGAGCGATCCGGCGTCGCCCTTGAGGACTCCGACCGGGATCGATTTCAACAGATCGCATCTTCGCTCGCCGAACTCGGCACGAAGTTCACCAACAACGTACTTGATTCGGTGAAGGCCTATCGGCTGGACCTCACCGATGAGGCCGATGTCGATGGGCTGCCCGCTACTGCCAGGGCGCAGGCGGCTCAGGCCGCGGTGCGCGGTGAAGTTCCCGGGGCAACCGGGGACCCGGATCTTGGGCCATGGCGAATAACACTCGACCTCCCCTCGATGGTGCCATTCCTCCAGCACTCAACGCGGCGCGACCTTAGAGAGAAGATCTATCGCGCATCGATAACCCGAGCATCGCAAGGAGAACTCGACAACCAGCCCATCGCTAAACAGATCCTGGAGCTTCGTAAGGAACTCTCTGGCCTGCTTGGTTTTGCCACTTTCGCCGAGCTCAGTCTGTCGCAGAAGATGGCGCCCGGTGTCGACGCGGTTTTCGAATTCATCGACGAGCTCCAGCAGCCTGCACTTCCTAAGGCTGCGTCTGAACTTGCCTCTCTTACTGAATTCGCAAGACGGGCAACATCGGATCAGGACCTCGAGATCGAGAATTGGGATCTCACATTCTGGTCAGAACGGCTTCGCGAAGAGACTTTCTCTTTCACCGACGAGCAGATAAGGCCGTTCTTTCCACTGCCGCAAGTGCTCGAAGGTCTGTTCGATATCTCGCAGAGACTCTTTGGCGTTCGCTTCGAGGCTACCGACCCTGGCGCATCCGCTTGGGATCCCGAAGTCAAAGCATTCAAGGTGATCGACGAAGACGGGAGTGAAGTCGCTCATTTCTTCCTCGATGCATATTCACGGCCTCAGAACAAGCGCGGTGGTGCCTGGATGAGTGCAGTGATCAATCGCAAACGCCTTCCTGACGGCACGATCCGTAAACCAGTTGCGATCTTGAATTGCAACCAAACTCCACCGCTCGGCGACGTGCCGTCGCTGATGTCTTTCACCGAAGTCAACACCCTTTTCCATGAGTTCGGACACGGGATCCAGCAGATGCTGACCGAGGTAGACGAACTTCAAGCGGCTGGACTGGCGAACATCGAGTGGGACGCTGTGGAACTGGCCAGCACTTTCATGCAGAACTGGTGTTACCACAACGAGACCATGATGCAGGTGGCTCGCCATCACGAGACGGGCGAACATCTCGACGATGCCGTATTCGAAAAATTGAAAGCATCGCGGGTATTTCTTTCAGGGCTCATGGTTACCCGTCAGAACTATTTCTCGATCATGGACATGGAACTGCACCAATCTTTCGACCCAACGTCATCCGAAACGGTGCTCGACCGGGTCCGATCTGTAGCCTCGCGAATGATCGTCAAGCAGCCAATGCCGGAGGACCGCTTCTTCTGCTCGTTCCAACACATATTCAGCGGCGGTTATGCAGCGGGTTATTACAGTTACCTGTGGGCCGCAGTCCTGGCGTCAGACGCATTCGCAGCATTCGAAGAGGCTGGGACGTCGGACCAGGGTGCTCTTCATTCGGTCGGTCGCCGCTTCCGCGAAACGATCTTGGCAAGTGGAGGCGGTCGCCATCCTTTGGCGGTTTTCGAAGACTTCCGCTCAAGGCCCCCAAGCACCGAACCGTTGATGCGCCAGCTCGAACTGAAGTAGATCTCAGTCGAGAACTAGCATCGCACCAGGTACAAGACCGCCATGCACTTCGAAGGGAGCCCTGGACGCCTTCGACGCATACATCGACACATCGGCCTTGTGCATGAGGTCGTCGATCTCGATCGCGTGATCGGGGTAGATCGCGATCCCGATGCTTGCTTTTAGAGTCACCAAGTTGCCATCGATGTCGATCGGTTGCGAGAGAGCCTGCGCGATGCGCTCAGCCGGGATCAGCGCCGCGCTGAGGCCCAAAACTTTCGGCAGCAAAACGGCGAACTCGTCACCCCCGAACCGCGACACGGTGTCGGTCTGCCTGAGAACCCCTCCAGAAAGACGCGCCGCGACTTCTTTCAACAACCCATCACCAGCCGCATGCCCCATCGTGTCGTTGATCTGCTTGAATCCATCGAGGTCGAGCATCATGACTGCCGTCTTATGGTCGTGGCGTTCTGCCAGGGCAAGTGCCTGCTCTGCCCTGTCCATGAATAGCGCTCGATTGGCCACACCTGTGAGCGGATCATGCAGTGAATCATGCCTGTGCTGGCTAACTTGTTGGACCAACTCACCCGACAGGAAACTGCCGAGTGATGCAAGCATCGTCAAGGATGCAAGACGGACGATGAAAGTTGAGGGCTCGATGTCCCATCCATGTAGCGAGATGACTGCTACGTAGCAAAGGATAGTGAATGCCAGCAGTCCCATCTGGTCACGCCGCGGAAAGACCGCTGCGAAGAAGATCGTGGTTAGTCCGTACATAGCGAATAGCTCTGAACGACCTGCCCCCGTGAAATGGATGGCTAAAGTGACCAGAAAGATGTTCGTAACCGACCAGACGTGGAACACCCCGAGGGCCCTGCCGTTGTCGATCAAGACCCGCCAGTTGAGGCGCGAAACGATGAGGGCCCCCGCCCCGCCGGCGATGAGGATCGCGATCAGACTGACTGGCGCATAGCTTTCCCCCGGCCGCCATAGCGATACGAAAGCGAGCCCGGCCGCGACCACCAGCCATGTCATCTTGACTCCGATGGCAGCGGCCCTGATCAAGAAGGGCCCTCGCGCCTCGACCTCGCCGGGATATCTGGCTAGTCGGACCCCGCCACCATAGATAAGGCCTCTTTTCATAAGGAAGGTATCGGCCGCAGAAGGCCGATCGGACCTCACCTTTTTAGGTGAAAGGGACCACTAGATTCGGGGGACGAGGAAGGAAGACCCTTCGAACCAGCCCATTTGAGGGTCACAACCCTTACGCAAACGCTCATGCGTGGACCCAAATCACTTTATTTGTCTACCGAGGCCCCGCTTGCGACACACCTCGACAGTTCCTCGCATGGGTAAGGCGAACTTCACCCCCGTGGGTTGACGTGGATGTGCCTGAACGCATCAGTTATCATGTCGTCGGAGAAGCAGGTAGAAGTAGCCATCGAACTGCTCAGAAAACGCGGCCTGACCCTTGATGGTCAAAGGAACGACTGCTCCCAGTAGGCTCGGCATCGCCAGGGTGATTCTCTCCCCGATCATTCGGACCTTCGACCCCACGATCAAGGTTTCAGTAGTGGCTTCAACGTTACGGTGACCGACAGTAGTAAAGCGTCGATTGCCTGATGTAGGGGACGTAAGGCGCTATCGTCACCGACCCGGAGCTGGTAGGCGGCTTCGGCACTAAGTTGTGATCGATGACGTAGGTGGACGTATCACTGGCAGCCACAGGCAGGAGAACCCCACTTCGGTGTCGAACCCTAAGGCATGAGCTCATCCGGTCGCGCCTTGTTGAGGGCCGCAAGGGCAGTCTTCGCGGTGTCTTTGCTGGCGAGTCTTGTTGTGACAACAACCGCCAGAGCGGACCTTGTAAAGAGCGGAAGAACCAGCCTCGTCTCGTCATCTTCGGACGGGACAGCAGGAGATGGAGGACGACCTTCGATCTCGGCCGATGGACGATACGTCGCCTTCGGATCCTGGGATCGACTGTCACCTCAAGACACCGACAACAACTCGGATATCTATATCAAAGACACCCTGACAGGCACCACGACTCTTGGTTCACCAGACGTTGGCGTTGCCAACGGTTCATGCGATTCGCACCCCAGCATCTCAGCAGACGGCACCAAGCTCATGTACCTGGCGGGGGGATGGGGGCGCTTACCAATCTCTCAACCCGATCCATCAGAATTCTGCTACTCGCAGGTCGTGATCTTCAGAGACCTGGTAACAGGGTCCAGCAAGTACGTCAATGGGTACGCGACCGACAACGCCCAGATGTCGAGGGATGGTCGCTTCATCGCCGCCAGTGAGGAACTCGATTATTGTTGCGACCCGCAATCCTTCGTTTCTTTGTACGATGTCAGCAACGGAGCACTTGTTTGGCAGTCTGCCGAGCAATGCAGGGAAGGCCAATGCAATGTGGAGATGGGTCTTTCGATATCCTCCAACGGCAGGATGGTCGCCTTCGACACATTCCAAAGCTCTCCCGGAGATACCGACGGTGATTGGGACGTATACGTCCATGACAGGGATACCGATGCCAACGGGGTCTTTGATGAAACGGGGAAGATCTCGACCTACCTGGCAGGGATCGTGCCCAACGGCACATCGCCTTGGACCAGATACCCGACACTCTCCGGTGACGGAACAACGCTTTTCTTCGTAACGTGGACTGACTATTTACTCATCGGAGCTGACCCTGCCTTTGACGTCGTAGCCAGGGATCTGTCGGCTCATACCAGCGAAGTGGTGGCATTCGCCGACCGTCCCCTCAACGACAACCTAATCGACGTTTCTTACGACGGGAAGCATCTTGCTTTCACCACCTTGTCGCTGCTTACAACCGACGACCTCAATCCTGGGATGGATGTCTACCTGCTTGACCGGGGCTCTGGGAAGACGAAACTCATCTCGGTGATGCCTCAAGGAGCGCCGGCGGGCCAAGATGCCTTTAATCCAGCGATGTCCCCCGATGGCACTCACATTGCGTTTTCGACCGTGCCGCAAGCGTGGGTGATCCGAGACGAGCCCCTGAACCGACACGTCTATGTAAGGGACCTCACCGCCCCCTGCGACCTTCCAGTTTGCGATGTGTTCCCACAGTATCCCGACCCCGGTCCCCTGCCTCCGCCCATCCCGTACCAGGCTTTGAGCACCAACACCGATCGCTTCGCACCTTTCGACGATGCGACGGTTTGCTACTACCTGCCCTCCGGCGCAACACCAGGCAATCCCATCGGCATACAAAGCGCCAATGTCTGCACCACATCATCGGCTGAGGTCACATCCATTTCCCATGGGGCCCAGATGGGTCAGTTGTTCGTTGGTGGAACCGGCTACCTATCATCGGTTGCAACCGGTTGGATCGCAGGGATAACCAGTTCTTCTGCCATGTCGCGCTTTCACGCCAGTTCTTCGGCAACATTGAGCGTCGTGGCCAAGATCCAGGGGACCACCAAAGGCGACTACCCCCACTCGATATGCCTTCGCATCACCGATGCATCATCAGGCACACAACTAGGATTCGACTGTATCGACAAACCTACGACGCTTAGGGACCTCTCGGCCACGATCGTCTACACAGGTGCCCCCACCATCAAAGCCACCGTCATCTCATCATCGAGCAAAGACTTCGTTGCTGGATCGATCCAACTGAGCGAGATCAAGTTCCTGCAAGCCTGAGCCCGATTCTTCTCAAGACGCGTCCGATATGTGTGCGGTCAAAGGACTCATTCCATAGTCGTGCAGTCGCGCGCAGTCCTTGCTTTTCCTGGGCGGTGGGAGCGGTGTGCCCTCAACCAACGGCTCCGCCGTGCTCGAAGGTCGAACGAGTACGCGAGAAGGTGGGGGGAGGTGACCGGCCGAGAAGGTTTCCCCGGAACGTCGTTGCGGCTTTTAGGCTGCGACGAAAGCTTCGATGAGGCTGCAATGAACGGCTGCGGTGGCGGCTTGAGGTCTCCAACACGGCCGGTCATCGGGTCATAACGAGTGAGGTAGCAAAGCGTTACAGCTTTTTCTAAAATCTTTTTGGGCAGGCGCAGAGGCAAAATGCACCACTTTGCGTGGGCAAGAGCCCATGGCCTCTCCGGTGCCCACTCAACGTGGTTTTTTGGCTTCTTCACCGGGTATTCACGTCCCGGTCACAACGTCGCCAAAGTTGGAGACGAACATAGATGTTGAAGCCAAGCACCCCAGCACCGTGCTCGGGAGGCAAGAAGGAGGCCCGCATGAAGAAATCGATAGTGTCGGCGGTCGTGGCCGGCCTGGTATTGATCGCAGGGATGGCGGCTTGGGCCGGGACATCCACCGCCCGCGAATCTGCCGCCGAAGGCTCGCGTCCAACCGCCGAGCACTCGCTAGGTAGAGGCCCAAGGCATGCTCACAAGGGTCATCGCGACCTGCGACTCCTTCACGCCGACGGCGTCGCGATGCGACGCGATGGGGCAACGGTAGAAACCAGGGTACAGAAGGGAACCATCACGGCTATCGACGCACACGCAGTCACGCTGAGGAGTGCCGACGGGTTCACGAGCACTTACGTCGTCGATGCCGACACCAAGGTTCATCAAAAGGGCAAGTCGGTCTCGTTTTCGGATCTGAGGACCGGCGAGATGGCCAGGGTGCTCGCGGTGAAGGACGGGGACCACTATGTAGCTAAGCGGATCGGCTGTGTTGGAGAGCCCAACGATCGGGGCGAAGCAGACACCCGGGCCTGACCTGGGCGGAACACATCCGACGGAGCGACATTCAATTGGGCTAGTCTTCGGCTCGATGATCTCCCCGCACGTACTTGTTGTGGAAGACGACGATTCCGTTCGCAGTCTGCTCGTTATGTTGCTGCGCGCCGAGGGCTACGATGCGAGCGAAGCTAAGGATGGATCGATCGCATTGGAGGTGGCCGACCAACGCAGACCTGACCTGGTGATCTTGGACCTGATGCTGCCTGGGGTCGATGGCGAGGCCGTCGTGCGAGGCATGTGGGCTAGTCCATCCTTGGTCGATGTTCCCGTAGTGGTAGTGAGCGCCAAGTACGAGGCCCTCGACGATCTGCGCGACCTCATAGGTGCGGACAATGTTTTCCCTAAGCCCTTCGATGAAGACAACTTGATGGCCCGCGTTGAACAGATCTTGGGGCCAGCCATCTAATCTTCAGCGTCTGCCGAAGGCCGGAAATCGAGCGAGCACGAATTGATGCAGTAACGCATCCCATCGGGTCCTGGCCCGTCGTCAAAGACATGTCCCAGATGACCACCGCAGGCGCGGCACAACACCTCGGTTCGTTTCATGAATAATGAGTTGTCCGACTGAAGGATCACATTCTCGGCATCCTTCGGCTCCGTGAAACTCGGCCAGCCTGTCCCTGACTCGAACTTGGTGTCCGAATCGAATAGCACACTGCCGCAAGCGCTGCACAGATACGTACCGGATTGCTTGTTATGCACAAGGCTGCCGGTGAATGGAGCCTCGGTCCCCTTCTCACGAAGGACGTGGTACTGCTCGGGCGTAAGGATCGCGCGCCATTCCTCATCGGACTTCGAAACTGTAGACGACAAAGGTTCCTCCCAGGTCAAGTACCCGTTTGCTTGGGCCTGCTTACAAGGTTACGACTATCATGGTTCTAAATCGCAGACCGAAGAAAAAGGTGTGGATGGAACCTCAGATCTTCGCCAGCGGGCTGACCAAGAAGTTCGGCGATTTCATGGCTGTCGACAGCATCGATTTCCAGGTGGCAAAGGGGGAGGCTTTTGGCTTCCTCGGTCCCAATGGTGCCGGGAAAACGTCGACGATGAGGATGATCGCATGTTACTCGCCGGTCACGTCTGGTCAACTGCTGGTTGCAGGTATGGATCCGCGGCTGCAGGCGGCGGAGATAAAGGCGCGCCTTGGGGTGGTGCCGCAACTCGACAACCTCGATACCGAATTGACCGTCAGCGAGAATCTCGAGATGTACGCCCGCTACTTCAACATCCCCAAGACCGTTGCGAAAAAGCGCGCTGCCGAATTGCTCGACTTCGTTCAACTTGGCGAAAAGGTCAATAGCAAGGTTGAACCGTTATCTGGAGGGATGAAACGGCGGCTGACCATCGCGCGAGCGTTGATTAACGAGCCCAGCATCCTCCTGCTAGACGAACCAACAACAGGGCTCGACCCCCAAGCGCGCCACCTGCTTTGGGAGCGGCTATACAGGCTCAAGGCCAGCGGCGTCACGTTGGTGATCACGACCCATTACATGGACGAGGCCGAGCAGCTTTGCGACCGCTTGGTTGTCATGGACAAGGCCAAGATAGTCGCAGAGGGGACCCCAAGGCAGTTGATCGATCGGTTCGTCACTAAAGAGGTTCTCGAACTACGATTGTCTGACCACGTTAGGTCGGCTTTGGACGGAAGTTTGACCGACATCGCAGACCGGATCGAGGAACTGCCGGACCGTTTGCTTCTTTACACCGCCGATGGTGAGCGCGCCCTTGCCACGATACGCGAGAGGGGTATCCCAACCGAAAGCGCCCTTGTTCGCCGATCGACCTTGGAGGACGTTTTCCTCGGTATCACCGGCAGGTCTTTGATCGAATGACAGGTCGCCCTATCGTTGTGTCCAATCTATTGCGCGTTACTCAACGCAACGCCAAGGTTTACAGCAAGATCTGGCGCTCTTCGTTGTTCTTCTCTTTCTTGAACCCCATGCTTTTTCTTACCGCCATGGGAGTGGGGCTCGGAACGCTGATCAATCGAAATAATCCCCGCGGCGTTGGGGGAGTTACTTACATCGCGTTCATCGCGCCTGGCCTCCTTGCGGCTGCTTGCATGCAAACCGCCACTTTCGAATCCAGTTGGCCAGTGATGAGCAAGATCACTTGGCAGCACACATACGAAGCCATACTTTCCACTCCGCTCAATGTTTACGAGATCTTCCTCGGAGAGCTGACATGGATGGCCGTGCGTGTCGCTTCGGTGGCAGGAACATTCTTCGTCGCGATGGCCCTCTTCGGCATAGCGTCGTTCCCGGTATCCATCCTGGCCATTCCGATAGCGGTATTGACTGGCCTTGGTTTCTCGGCCGCGGTCATGGCCTATACAGCGACTCTGGAGGCGCCCGACGGCTTTAACGCCCTCTTCCGCTTCGTGATAACGCCTCTGTTCCTGTTCTCTGGCACATTCTTCCCGATCGACCGTCTCCCCACCTTCCTGCGGCCCGTCGCCTATGCAACTCCCCTTTACCATGGGGTTGCGGCCGTTAGGAGTCTGACGTTGGGTCAGATGCACGCTGCCCACCTTGCCGAGCATGTCGGTTACCTGCTCGTATTCTTCTCGCTGTCTGTGGCTCTTGCTCTTCGTTCATTCAGCAAGAAACTGATCACCTGATGGCTACCGAGACGATGGCCCCTGTTGCAAGCGGCAAACCACGCTCTGTCCAACCTCCATCCTTCAAGCGAGCTCGCCGCTTGGTTCAAAGAAACATGCTCGTTTATAAGCACACCTGGATGGTGATCTTCTCCGGTTTCTTCGAACCCATCTTCTATCTATTCGGGATCGGCCTCGGGATCGGGCGGATCGTTGGCAAGGTCGACTTCGGCGGGCTCAACATCGCCTACGCCGCTTTCATCGCTCCGGGGATGCTTGCTTCGTCATGTCTCAACGGAGCCATCACCGATGGGTTCTTCAATCCTTTCTTCAAACTCCACTACCAAAAGACGTACGAGGGCATCTTGGCCACTCCCATGAATGTGTCAGACGTGGCAGTTGGCGAGATGATGTGGGCCCTCATAAGAGGGTCGATCTATGCCGCCGTCTTCCTGTTGGTCATGCTCGCGATGGGACTGGTCCTGTCGCCCCTCGCGGTGCTCGCTCTCCCAGCAGCGATATTGACAGCGGCGGCATTTTCCTCCGCCGGGATCATGCTTATGACGATCGTGAAGCGGATCGAAGATTTCGACAAGGTGATGAACCTGATCGTGTTGCCGATGTTCCTGTTCTCGGGAACTTTCTTCCCGCTCAGCGTGTATCCCCCACCACTCAGGATCGTTGTGATGCTGACTCCGCTCTACAACGCGGCGCACCTCCTGCGATCCCTTACAACGGGCATCGCGGGATGGGGAACGCTAGTGAATGTGTTCTATCTAGCTGCGATGCTCGCGATCACCATCACGATCGCGATGAAACGCATGCAAAGGATCCTCATCCAATGATTTGCGGGGGCCTGTTTACTTTTGTTCGGCCCCCTCGTTCGGATCCACAGATGCATCTGCCGATGCCTCGGTATCTTCTACGCCAGGGTCCAAGCCCTCGAGGAGATGTCCCAGGCGGTCTCGCTTGGTTCGAAGGTAGGCGATGTTCTGTTGCGTTGGGCGAGTTTCCAAAGGAACCCGGCCGGAGATCGACAGGCCGAATCCTTCGACGGCGGTCATCTTCGCCGGATTATTCGTCATCAGTCGCATGGAGGTGATGCCAAGGTCGGCAAGGACTTGTGCCCCGATGCCGTAATCGCGAAGGTCCGGTGCGAAGCCAAGTTCGACGTTCGCATCGACGGTGTCGCGTCCTTGCTCCTGCAGTCCGTATGCGCGGATCTTATGCATCAGGCCGATGCCCCTGCCCTCGTGACCCATGATGTAGAGCACAACGCCAAGCCCTTCGGCTTCGATCTTGCGGAGCGCGTCGTTAAGTTGAGCCCCGCAATCGCAGCGTCCTGAGTGAAAGACGTCACCTGTGAGGCACTGTGAGTGGACCCGCACCAAAACATCTTTCTTGCCAGCTAGGTCTCCCTTGACGAAAGCGACATATTCCTGATTGTCGATCTTCGACACATACGCGTGACAAACGAAGTCGCCGAACTCAGTTGGCATTGTGGCAACCGCAACTTGTTCGACAAGTTTCTCCCGCTGTCGTCGATACGCTATGAGTTCCTTGATGGTTAGGATCCTGAGGTCGAACTTAGCTGCCAATTCGCGAAGGTATGGCAGCCGGGCCATCTGCCCTTCGGTGTCCATGATCTCGGCGAGGACGCCGACCGGAGAGAAACCTGCCAGGCGGGCAAGATCGACGGCGGCCTCGGTGTGACCTGCTCGTCGAAGAACTCCGCCTTCCGCAGCTCGAAGCGGAAAGACATGGCCAGGGCGGGCAAGGTCGTGTGGCAGCGTTGCAGGGTCAGCGAGAGCCCTGATGGTTGCGGCCCTATCGAACGCGCTCGAACCAGTGTGGCCATTCAACTTGAGGTCCACCGTAACCGTGAAGGCGGTCTTGTAAACCGCAGTGTTTTCGGAAACCATCATTGGTATCCCTAGGGATTCGAGCCTTTCTGCCGTCATAGGAACGCATATGGGGACCCCCGCCTGCCTAGCGAGCAGATTGATGTTCTCCGGTGTTGCTTTCTCGGCAGGGAATACGAAATCGCCCTCATTCTCACGTTCTTCATCGTCGACCACGATGATCATCTTGCCCGCGGCCAGTTCGGCCACAGCCTCCTCAACAGTTGCGAAACCGTCCATCATCGATCCTTTGCTCATGGCTTGCCTTCCAAGCGGACCAGGTCCACCTAGGATAGGTTGCCTGACTTCCCTAGATTGTGGATCATCCGGCGCAGTCGC
The DNA here is from genome assembly GCA_046262935.1 of Actinomycetota bacterium. Lineage (GTDB taxonomy): Bacteria > Actinomycetota > CADDZG01 > JAHWKV01 > JAHWKV01 > JBHELT01. Next base: position 23,312 of record JBHELT010000033.1, read on the forward strand.
ACCAATCAGATCGCTTCCTTGACGCACTCATTGACCAACTCGCCGAGACCTTCGATGGTTGTGCGCACCGTCTGGCCGGGCTTCAACCAAACCTGAGGATCGCGGGCCATTCCAACTCCCCCCGGAGTGCCAGTGGCAACAAGATCGCCGGGTTGCAGGGTGATGATCTCGGATATGTACGCGGCGACGTCAGCAGGCGAGAACAACAGGTCAGATGTTCGCGCCTTCTGCATGACCTGACCGTCAACCTCGCAACTTACAAGCAGGTCTTTTGCATCGTCCACCTCGTCGGGCGTTGTCAGCGAAGGACCAACGGGTGTGCTGTTCTCGAAGGTCTTGCCTTGCAGCCATTGCAGTGTTCGATATTGGTAATCCCTAACCGAAACATCATTGAGGACCGTGAAACCAGCGATGCTCCGCGTCGCCTCCTCGACAGTCACATGCCGCATCGGGGCCCCCACGATGAAAGCAAGTTCGACTTCCCAATCAACGTTGTCGGACACAGCAGGAAGCACTATCGGGTCGCGCGCGCCGATCAAAGCACCGGCAAACTTGGCGAACAGGGTTGGTGATGTGGGAACTTCACGACCGGTCTCTTCGATGTGTGGGCGGTAATTGAGACCCAGACAGATGATCTTGCCGGGGGCGACAACCACCGGGGCAAGATCGGCGTTTGCGATCGGCATCGATGACCCACTGGCTCCAGATGCCGTCGACTTCCAATCCTGGTCGTTAGCGATGAAACCGCCAACGTCGGTCCCCGGTGCAACCTCGACCACCTGGTCTCCGCGAATGACCCCGGTCGAATAGCCACCGGCGTTCCTAAGCGTTACGAGTTTCAATCATCACCCCTTCCATTGACTAGGCATCTTTGGACCCAACCTTTGAATGAAACCGGAAAGCTTCTTCGAATACAGGCAGAGCCTTTTCGATCATCTCGTCAGAGGCAGTCAGCGAGATCCGGAAGTAGCCCGGAAGGTCCATCATCGAACCGGGCAATACAAATATGTCGCGTGCCGCTAACCACTCCGAGAACTCCCAGTCGTCCGGTGTGGGTGACTTGGGCATGAGATAGAAGGTCGCGTCGGGTGAATGAACCTCGTATCCGTACGACCTCAGCGACTCGATCATGAGGTCTCTTTTCGAGTGAAGATGTTTGATGTCGATCGACAGGTGATCCAGGTCTACAAGGGCATGCTGCAAAAGTGCGTTCGGGAACGCATAGCCCGTGACGAACTGCGATGCGATCAGTGCCCCCTCAACCGCGTCACGATCTGGGAAACCTGGAGGTAGAGCTATGTAGCCGATCCTTTGTCCCGGCGCCAGCAATTGCTTGCCGTAGCTGTATATGAGGAAGCTAGCCGGATAGAAGAGCGTCGGCGATGGGAACTCCCGGTCATCGAAGATCAAGCGGTGATATGCCTCGTCGGACATCAGATATATGGTTCGCCCATTTCGCCGAGATGCCTCGGTTAGGAGTTCTGCCAGGGCGATGAGTGTGGCCTTCGGGTAGATCTTGCCGGTCGGATTTTGAGGGGTGTTCACCAGAACCAGTCGAGTCTTTGGAGTTATCGCACCACGGATCCTTTCGATATCAAGATCCCAATCGGGGGGCTCGGTACTCACCTTGACCGGGTTGGCTCCAACCGATAGCACCATCGATTCATAGGTGAAATGGGGCGGGGCGAAGTAGATGACATCGTCGCCGGGATCGACAACGGCTTTCAGCACAGAAGCGATCCCAGCGAATGCCGCATTGGTCATGAAGACATCGCGGGGCTCGAAGGGGGCTCCGAACTGAGTCCTAAGTCGCTCCGCGACCACCTTTTGGGCCTCAGGCTCACTCATCTTGTAGGCGAACCAGTTCTTATCCTTCGGGATAACCGCTTTCTGAAGAGCCTCGATATATTCAGGCATGGCCATCTCCTGCGGATTGCCGGCCACGAAGTCGGCGATACCGGGTACATCAACCCTGCGTGAGTACGTCGAGTCTTGGAAGAACTTTAGGAAGGTCTTCATTGCTGACATAAGTGATAAAGCTTGCTGAGACACCGAGTTAGTGACCATGGCGCTCCTTTCTCGACTCGAATCCTACTTGCCCGCCAGCTCGCGAGCCGAGTGCCCCGGATCAACGCTAAAAGCGATGGCGGTTAAGGCCACGGCTTGACCGGAGGTTCGCCGACCGATCGTGGGTAACCTATCTGCCTGATGGATAACGCGGTCATCGCCGAACTCCTCGTCCGAGCATCGGCGGATCAACACGATCGGAAACAAAAAGCTCTTCGCCGGGCAGCCCGAAAGGCCTTGCTCTGGCCTGAGCAGGCCGAATCACTAGTCGAAGAAGACCGATCATTAACCGAGCTGTTTGGAGTTGGACCCTATGTCGCCAGCGAGATGCTGCCCTGGTTCGACAACCCACCAAAGGACCTCGAGTCGCCCACGATCCGGCGCGACTTTCTGTCGTTTGCCCACGCAAAAGAAATACTGAACAGCGCGCCCGACTGGGTCCGCGACAACCAGGCAGACCTGCAGATGCACTCGGTGCTCAGTGACGGGGCGTCAACCATCGAAGAACTTGCGTCGGCCGCGCAGACCCTTGGCCATCGATACATCGCCATAACCGATCATTCAAAGGGTTTGAAGATCGCAGGCGGCAAAGATGAGTCGGCTTTCCGCGAACAGGCATC
>JBHELT010000034.1:0-20626 GCA_046262935.1 Actinomycetota bacterium
GAGTAAGGCCGGTTTACGCAAAGGGGATCGCGTCAAAGCGACCGCTCAGGCAACTGGGAAGATCTTGCTCGTGCGCGAAGAAGATCCGATCGATGCTCACGCCGGTGCGTTGACCGGGGTTTACCGGGACAGCCTCAAGGAGTTTCGCAAAGAGTGGCGTCGGTAGTTCTTGACGCCGGAATCCTCATCGGGTTCCTTGACGCTGAGGATGTCTATCACCGCAAAGCGACGGCTTGTCTGAAGAGACTCCAATCAGAGGACGCTCAGCTACTACTTCCAGTTTCCGCGTACGCGGAGTGCTTGGTTGCTCCAGCGGCGAAGAGCGCAGCTGCTCTAGACAGGGTCGACGAGGCCCTCTTTGATCTTGGCATTCGAGTTGTTGACGCGACTCCCGGGATCGCGAGACGTGCTGCAGTTCTTAGAGCGAAGTATCCGTCGAAACTTCGACTGCCGGAGGCCCTCGTGATTGCCACTGCTCAAGTAATCGAAGCTGACCTCGTCGCCACTACTGACACCGGATGGCCACGCCTGCCTGATGTGAAGATACGTGTCCCTTAAGATTTGAAGTCGCTTCAAATGATCGACCGCAAGGGATCCCAGGAGCTCTCGAATGTGTAAAGCGATTCGATGGTGTGATAAGGGTCTGTCTGGAAGGGCGGTTCGGCTATGGCTGACGGCGTGCACCCTTTTGCTTGTTCTTCTAGCATCCTGTGGACACGATCCCGATCCGCAGGATGTACGGCTCAATAGTCTGAAGGGCGACCGAGCCAGAAAGCTTGTTCCTCCAGGCTTTACTCTGAAGAATGAAATGGTTAGCCCAGCTAAAAAAGGTGAGGGAGTGTTTGAAATTGGCCTGGGTCCAGGTATTGGCCGGCTATACGAGGCCCAAAGCGGCTCGAGTTGGACAACTCAAACAGTTTTAGCGTGGTTCGAAGAACGGGCTCCGGCCCTCGGGTGGCGCGAAGTTGATCCGCCATCGAACAATCCTGCTTGGATAGGTGGTCCTGCCCTGAGTTGGGTGAAGCCTGTGCACAATTGGTGCCAGTATCTCCTTGTAGAAACCTCATTCGAGCAGCGCCGGGGCGCAGCGCCGTATCTTAAAGTGATATTGAACACCGGAGCCACGCTCGATCCCTACAAGAAAGAGAGCAACTGCTAATTTAGGAATTCGCAACAGCGCGGTTACGTGTCCCATTCCGCGGACCAAAGGTCTCCTAGCTTCCCGGTCGCGTTCAGCGTGAATTCTTCGAGAGCGGATACAACTGAGAGTTGTAGTATCGTACACATATGCTAACCGTCCCAGAGGCTGCAAGGGCGACCGGTCGCAATCCGGAAACCATCAGGCGTTGGATCCGCGAGGGAAGGCTGCCGGCGCGCAAGGTCGGTACCCAACACATGATCGAAGAGGCCGATCTCGCTCTGCTGGATGAAGACGCTCAGTTACCTGCGCCGACGAGTTGGGCACGCACGTTCACCGGGGAACCGATGCCAAACTGGGTTGAGATCTTGCGGCGTCAGCGCGGAGGCCACAAGTGATCGTCGTCGATGCAAGCGCGGCGCTCGATCTCATCTTGATATCCGACGCATCGGGAAAGATCACTAAAGATGAGCTTGTTGCACCGCCTCTCATGTGGTCGGAAGCCACCTCATCGCTCAGGGAAGCGGTTTGGCGCAGATCATTGAGCAAGGAGGCCGCGCTCGAAGGACTTTCTCGGCTTCAAGGATCAGCGATCAAACGACTGGTGCCGAAAGGTCTCTATCTAGAAGCGTGGCTTGTGGCCCAGGAGCTCGGCTGGGCAAAGACCTACGACGCCGAGTACGTCGCTCTCGCGAGACTGCAAGGCTGCAGGCTACTCACCAGAGACGCTCGTTTACAACGCGGCGCTGGCCACTTGGTCGAAGTGATCGACCCAACTCAACTGTGAGCGTCATCGCCTGCTCGACGAGCTTCATGGGCAAGCCCGTTATCGGCGCCGGTAGGAGACATCACACGTGGTAACCGTCAGACCTCAATTCGCTGAGGTTGTCCTTCACCCAATCTGACGTGGTTTGCAGACCGTCACGGAGCGAGACCATCGGCTCCCATCCGGCCCACTCGCGGGCTCTGGTGTTATCGCACAGCAGACGTTCGACCTCGCTGGCAGAAGGTCTTAGCCTTTCTTGGTCAGTGACCAACTCAACATCGGCACCGACTATCTGTATCAGCGTGGCAACCAGATCTGCGACCCTGATCTCTTTGCCCGAGCCGATGTTCACGACCTCGCCGACGGCTCTGTCGCATGAAGCCACAGCCATGAATCCCGAGACCGTGTCGGTGACGAAATTGAAATCGCGTGTGGGGCTCAGATTCCCGAGATGCAACTGCTTTGCGCCCGCATGCAATTGGGCGAGTATCGCCGGGATGATCGCACGCGTTGACTGCCGTGGACCGTAGGTGTTGAACGGGCGCGCTATGGCTACCGGCAGGTCGAATGAGTTACGCAGGGAAAGGACCATCATGTCGCCGCCGATCTTCGACGCAGAGTACGGCGACTGCGGTTGCAGGGGATGCGATTCGTCGATCGGAACTGTGCGCGCGGTCCCATAAACTTCACTGGTGGAGGTATGCACCATCCGCGTGACCCCGGCGCGAAGACAGGCCATCGCGACGTTGAATGATCCTTGGACATTGGTTTGTACGTAACTCTCCGGCGCCTCGTAGCTGTATGGGATGCCGATCAATGCGGCCAGGTGGAACACAACGTCGCAGCCCTCGACTGCCTTGAAGACGCGATATTGATCCCTCACGTCCCCAGGGATGATCTGGACATCCTCATCAGTGGAGTCGAGCCAGCCCCACCTGCCGAATGGGTTGTAGTGAACTAGGGCACGCACCTCGGCTCCGGCCTGCGCGAGCGCCTCGACCAGATGACTGCCGATGAACCCTTCTCCGCCGGTGACGAGTACCTTGCGGCCGGTCCAGTCGTTCATCACTCCTCCTCGCCGGTAGCGAATTCCAAAAGGACCTTCTGGAAATCCTCGGGGCTTCCGATGTCGAACCACTTCTCGAAGATCGGAAAGACATCAACCTGCATGTCTTTTTCTCGCATCCTGCTGAGCAGGTCTGGCATCGCCAGCGGTTCGTCTTTCTTCAATAAGCGAAGAACTTTGGGTGCTAGAACGTAGATGCCCGCGTTACAAAGCACGCGGAGCATCGGTTTTTCCTCCATCTCGATCAAACGGGTGCCTTCGGTATGGATGACACCGTACTTGATGGGGGCGAAGTAGCGCGAGGCAGCGACCGTTGCGTCAGTCCCCTTCGACCAGTGGAATTCGAGCATGCGTTTGAAATCGAGTCGCGTGAGTATGTCGGCGTTGGTGACCAGGACCGGGCCCTTGGGCGTTTCGGGTATGAGCGAGAGTGCCCCTGCGGTCGACAGTTTGATCTGTTCCTTGAGATATTCGATCTCAACTCCGAGGTGCGAGCCGTCTTTCAATGCTTGCTCGAAGACGCGGGCTTTGTAGTTCACCGACATGTATACCTTGGTGATCCCGCAATCTGCGATCGCGCGAACTATCCGCTCGAGTATCGACGACGACCCCACCTTGAGAAGCGGCTTGGGAACCTTGTCTGTGAGGGGACGGAGCCGTTGACCTCGCCCTCCCGCCATGATCACTGCGACTGCCCCCGAAAGCGGCCCGCGACCCGAGTCATCGAGTTGTTCGATCCCCACGAATCGTTTGCCCTCAGTGAGCGCGATGGCGGGGACCTTGCGCTCGACCATCATCTTGCGAAGTGCGCTCTTGGATGCGGTGCGCGCCGAAAACAATGGTCGCTTGTTCATGACGCCCTCGATGAGACCATGCTCGACGACGTTTCGGATCATCGCTTCGCGCGCGTCTTGATCAGAGAAGGTTCCGACGAGGGAACCATCGTCGCTGACGACCCCCAACACAGGTGAGCGCGAACTCTGCAATCTTTCGATGGCATGCGCGATCGGATCGGTCTTTGTTACGGCAACGTTCTTAGGTGTGTCACTCATTGTTCAGAGGATGGGGCGAGTGAAAGGACCCAGCGAGCAAGGTCGAAGGCTGCGTTCGGTTTCGCCTCGCCCAGTGCGTTGGCGCGCATCTTTTCAACCTGCGAGCGATCCTCGACCAAGCCGATCAAGGCCTCGGCAAGGGTTTCGGCAGAAAGCATGTGATCTTTCACGATAGTTGCGGCCCCCTTGCCAGACAGTACCTCGGCGTTAAGGGTTTGATGGTCGGCTGGCGCGAATGGATAAGGCACCAAGATCGAAGGCAGCCCTACGACCGCGAGCTCCGCTATGGTTCCGGCCCCAGCCCTGAACAATCCCAAGTCTGCTGCGGCGTAAGCCATCTCGATATTGTCGATGAATGGCACGCATGTACAAACGGCGTCGCCCCCGTTGTCTTTTAAGCCCGCAGTGACTTTCTCGAAGTGCGTCGGCCCAGCTTTGATGACGGCGCGGAAATCGGGGCGCGACCTCCACATCCCGGCCAATCCCACAACAGCGTGGTTGATGCTTGCGGCTCCCTGACTGCCTCCCATCGCCAGCAGCAGGAACTGATCGGGTTGGACATCGAACATGGCTCTGCCTTCATTGCGCAGAGCATCGCGATCGAATCCTGCGAAGCCAGCCCTAAGCGGCATCCCAACGATACGCAGGTCCTGCGCGTTGGCGAACGGGCCCGAGGCGGAGTCGAACGCAAGAGCGACGTTCGGGGTGAGTCGTGCTGCCAGAAGGTTGGCCTTGCCTGCAACGGCGCCTGACTCGTGGATCAAGGATGGCACCGCGGCCAGTTTGGCGGCCAAGATCAAAGGGACCCCAGCGTAGCCCCCCATGGCGACCGCCACATCCGCGTGCTCTGCCTTCAATACCTTGCGGCATTGCAAGGTCGAGCGCGCCAGAGCGATGGGCAGCGTGAATCTCGATGACCCGGAGAAGGGGACCATGTCAACCAGAGCAAGTCGGTAACCGGCCTCGGGGATCAACTTCTTCTCGAGGCCGCGCGGGGTTCCAACGAACGAAACCTTAGCCTGCGGTTCGATGGTCTTTATCGCCTCGGCCAAGGCGAGCCCGGGATAGATGTGCCCGCCGGTGCCTCCGGCCGCGATCACTATAGAAGTTGGCATTCTTGCAAAACCTTACGCGACGGCGGTTACAGTTCTTCGGATGATCACAGTAACTGGACTGTACAAGGCATTCGGGGCGCGCGACCTGCTAGTCGACGCGAGCATGTTCATAGGGGCGCGCGACCGGGTCGCCTTGGTTGGGCCAAATGGGTCGGGCAAAACGACCCTTGTAGAGATGCTAGCGGGCGATCAATCACCTGATGAGGGCCAGATAACAGTAGCCAAGGACGTGCTCATCGGATACCTGAAACAAGACACCGACCACATGCGCGGACACAGCCTGCTCGATGCGGTTGTTTCGGCTGGGACCGAGGTTGGGGCGATGGCGCACCGGATGCAGATCCTAGAAGCCGAGATCGGTTCGGTCGGGGCGGGGGCGGAAAGGGACGGCTTGGTCGCCGAATACGGTCATCTGCAGGACCGCTTCCTGCATCTCGGCGGTTACACGATCGAGTCGGAGGCCAAACGGATTCTGGGGGGCCTCGGTTTCAAGACCGAAGATCTGCAGCGAATGGTCGAGTCGCTATCGGGAGGCAAGATGATGCGGGTCGCACTAGCGCGTCTTCTGCTTTCCGGGCCTGACCTTCTGATACTTGACGAGCCCACTAACCACCTCGATGTCGAGTCGGTCGTATGGCTCGAGAAATTCATCGCAGACTATGACGGGGCGGTGTTATTGATCTCGCACGACCGGGATTTCATCGATGCCATCGCCACCAAGGTGGTCGAGATCGATCATCTGCGACTGAACAGCTACACCGGGGACTACGAGAGTTTCGTTGAACAACGCGAACTTGCGATAGCCCAATCGAGGGCGGCCGACGAGAACCGCCGACGCAAGGTCGCCCAGACGCAGATCTTCATCGATCGGTTCCGCTACAAAGCGTCTAAGGCGAAGCAAGTTCAAAGCCGTATCAAGTCGTTGGAGAAGATGTCCGCTATCACTGCGGCTCCTACGAAGCGAAAAACCCTGCGGTTCGCGTTCCCCGCTCCACCGCGCTCGGGACGCGTCGTGTTGGAATTGAAAGGCGTTTCATTCTCGTACCCGGGCGTGGATGTTTACGAGGAGCTGGACATCGTCATCGAACGCAATGACAAGATCGCACTTGTTGGTCCGAACGGGGCTGGGAAGTCGACCCTGCTTAAATTGGTTGCCGGCGCGCTGGTTCCCACTGCTGGCGATCGCACCGTTGGACAACATGCGTCGGTCGGTTATTTCGCCCAGCATCAGGTGGACGCTTTGGTGGCGACCAATCGCGTTATCGAAGAACTCGACGAGGCCATCCCCGATGGTGTCGCAGTTCGATCGCGCGATCTGCTTGGTCGGTTCATGTTCTCTGGCGACGATGTGGACAAACGCGTCGCGGTGCTCTCTGGAGGAGAGCGAACCAGACTGGCGCTAGCGAAGTTGTTGGTGACCAAACTCAACTTGCTCTGCCTCGACGAACCCACGAACCATCTGGATATCCAGAGCCGTGACACACTCGAAGATGCTTTGATCGAGTACGCAGGCGCCCTGTTGTTGATCACACACGACCGGCACCTTATCCGTAGTGTGTGCACCAAGATCATCGAAGTCATCGAAGGAAAGGTCACCTTGTTCGATGGCGACTACGACTATTACATCGAGCGGCGCGCAGCAGAGGAAGCAGCCGCGAAGATGCCTATCGAAGCTAGCGACCCGAGACCTCAAGTTCGAAAAGAAAGATCGAACGAGGCCGAAACCATGTTGAAGGGCGGGCCGAAGACCAAGGAGCAACGCCGCGCCGAGGCAGCACGCCGGGCCGAAAGCGGTGACGCCAAAAGGCGCGTGCAAAGGCTGGAAGACAGGGTGAACGAAGCCTCAGAGAAAGTCGAAGAGTTGGTGAAACTTCTGTCCGATCCGGCTATCTACAATTCGGGCGAAGATGTATCCGAACTCATTCAACGATACGACCAAGCCAAGCGCAGACTTGAAGAACTCGAAGAACGGTGGCTGAACGCCTCATCGGCGCTCGAGTGTTAGCCTTCGATAATGGCTAAGAAGAGAAGGTTCATAGCGTTCGCTCTGCTGAGCGCGGTTGTGGCTTGGATGCTCGGGTCCCGAAGGAAGCAAGCTCCGCCCGAGGGGATCTGGAACGACCTGGGTGCCGCTGATCGAATCAGCACCGACATCAGCACCGACGACTAAGGTCGATTGCGCGTAACCGTATTCGGCGAACTGTCCCAAGTGGCCTTAAGAGTCATAAGGGATCTCGCTGAACTGCAAACAACCGAACACATCTATGTGGTGTCACGCGATCCCCGTCAGGTAGACGTATTCGCGGATGAGATCTCGATGTCACACAAGATCTCCGCGGGCCCATACTCCGACGACCACCTTCGAACCTGTGTTGAGTCCTGCAACGTGGTTGTGTCGTCGGACCTCGAAGACTCCGTCGCCGACTTGGTCGATACGTTCTCTCCCGGACGCGTCTACATATCGGCCACGGGTTCGGTGAGCGGCGTCGAAGGGCTGCTGGCGCTCGACTCGAAGGCTAGGGATCAAGGCGTACTCGTCGTCCCCGGCACAGGGTTCTCCCCTGGCTTGACGAATGTGATGGCTGCCGAGGCAGCGTCGCGCCTCGACGAGGTGAAGAGATTGAGGGTTGCCTGGATGGCATCGGCTGATGCAGGGTCGGGACCACTCGTAGACCGCATGACGATGGCACTCGCAGGCAATTGCGTCGTATTCCGAGATGGTCAATGGGAACGTCAAGCCAACGGGCGCGAAGACGAAGAGGTGTTCTTCCCGCCACCGATCGGATGGCGCAAGGTGCGCACTGTCGGGGGCCCCGAAACGCTCACCCTGCCGGTTCTGCTCGACGGCATCGAGAGCGTCATCGTCAAAGGTGGCGTGACAGAGGCGGCGGTCGATCTGATGACACGCGCGGCGAGCGGCATGACCAACGATCGCTGGGTCCGCTTGGGGGGTCGCTTGATGCCGGGCCTGGGGATGCTAAGTGGCAAGCGGCAAACGTGGTCCGCCATACGTGCCGATGCTTACGGGACGAAGGACGGTAAAACAGCGAATGTCGCGGTTGCGACCTTGGATCAGATGACCAACATGATCGCGTCAACCATCCTTACGACGGTTCTTCTTGCGGGCGAGTTGGGCGACTTGAGAGGGGTCATCCCAGCGGAACGGCTGGTTTCACCTCACAGGTTCCTGAGTCAACTCTCCGAACGTGGAGTTCGCGCGGCGCTGTTGAAGACATAGCACTCCGCGGCCCCCGGCCGCCGCACTACAATGTTAGGCCTTGGGGCCGTAGCTCAGCTGGTAGAGCGCTGCGTTTGCAACGCAGATGTCGTCGGTTCGAGTCCGATCGGCTCCACTTCGTTCAGCGATTCGATCTGTTCGGAAGGAAATGACAAGAGGGTTCGGTTCGACACGTCCATCTGTACCGAACATTTAGGGGCGAAAGCGCATGGAGCCATCGGAGGAGATCAGCGACCTGCTGCTCGAGGTGTATCGGGCCTATGCGAACGCGGACGCGGCGGCGTTCCTGAGTTTGTGGTCCACCAGACCCGGTGTGATGAGCGTCGGGACCGATCCGCGGGAGTGGTGGCGTGGCTTCGAGATAATCAAGGCAGCCGAGGAAGCTCAGATGATGGAGCGACGCCCAACCCCCGTCGCGCCTGCGCAGACGTTCGGCTTTCAAGAGGGCAGCGTCGGATGGGCAACGGGTTCTGCAACAGGCGAATTTCGGGGTAAGCAGTACCCCATGCGGTGGGTACTGATCGCCCATCTGGAGCGGGAAAAATGGAAGATCGTTTATCTGTGCCGTTCCCACGAGGTTCTGAACGAAGAACTCGTGGGCGTAACGTTCACAACGAAGATCGATTCGATAGCAGAGGCAGTTGGTGTTGAAAGGCCGGAGCTGACACGTGCTACCGCGCCCGACGGAACCGTCACACTGCTCTTCACCGATATAGAAGGGTCCTCACAACTTACCGAGTTGCTGGGCGACCGTCAGTGGCTGGCACTTCTACATCAGCACAATGCCGTTGTGCGTGAGCAAACGTCGCTTCACAAAGGATTCGAAGTGAAGTCCGAAGGCGACGGATTCATGCTCGCCTTCTCCTCAGCGCGCGAAGCGCTGAGATGTGCCATCGGGATACAGAGGGCTCTGATCACAACGGCTTTGGGCCTTCGCATTCGCATCGGATTGCACACGGGTGAAGCGATAAAGGAGTCGCAGGATTTCTTCGGCAGAGCAGTCGTCCTTGCCGCCCGGATCGCCGGCGAGGCTCGAGGCTCGGAGATCTTAGCGTCGGGAGTGGTGCGCGATCTTGCCGAGGGTACAGGTGAGTTCTCATTCAATCCCCCGACCGAAGTTGAATTGCGAGGCCTCAACGGGATCCATCGCTTGTCGGGAGTGCGTTGGCAGCAGGACAATAGTTAACGGCTAGGCCGCGATCTGGTCGCGCTTCACACTTAGATCTCGGTAAGAAGAACCTTGAAACAACTTCCTCCGCCCTCTAGGTCCTCAACCCAGGCCCGGCCCCCATGAAGCTCCGCGAAACGCGTGACCAGAGCGAGTCCCAATCCGGCCCCCGGACTGGGATTGGCACCATCTAGGCGATGGAAGGCCCGAAATACCGAGGCTTTGTCTGGATCGGGGATCCCCTGCCCGCTGTCCGCGACCTCGATCAAGATCGAATCCTGATATCGACTCGCGGTTACCGTGATCTCAGATTCGGCTTCCGTATGTCGGACGGCATTAGTCACCAGATTCTCGATGATGCGTTCCACCTTCGACGGATCGACGTTCACTTCGATCTCGGGGGCCTCGATGTTCACGCGGCGTCCTCGGGTTTCCATCCGGTCGATGAGGTTGCGGATCAAAAGTCCCAGATGGGTGGGTCGGCGGTGTATCTCGATCGTCCCACGATATAAGCGGTCGACATCGAGAAGATCCGTCAGCAAGCCTTCGAGTTTGTGGGAGCTGGCCTCCAACTTATCCAGAAAGTCCTCGCGTTGTTGGGTCTCGATCTCGGGGTGGCGTTTGAGGGTTGATGAGATCCCAACGATGATCGCCAAAGGCGTTCTGATGTCATGGGACACCGCGGTCAAGAATGCATTCTTCATCTCATCGACGGTTTTCAAACGTTCGAGTGACTCTTGCTCTTTCTCCAAAGATACCCGCATAGCGGCTTGCGCAGCCTTGCGATCGGATATGTCGCGGATCACAGCTAGAGCGAACCGCCCGCGTTCAGAATCGATCCTGGTCAGGGTCATCTCGATGGTGAACTCGGTTCCATCTTTGCGCAGCGCGGGAAGCTCGAGCAGGGCTGATGAATCGATGAGGGTACCGTGACCGGTCTTGGAGTAGTTCTGCAGACCAACCCGGTGTTGATCGCGCATCCGCTCGGGCATGAGAGCGCTGATTTCCAAACGGCTAGCCTCGTCGGCCGTGTAGCCGAAGAGCTTCTCGGCGGCCGGGTTCCAAAGGACGATCTTGTTCGACACCGGATCGCCCACCACGATCGCCTCGCGGATCGCATAGAAGAGCAACCCCATGCCCAAGTTCTCCGGGTTGACCCAGTTCACTATGCCGGTGGGATGCGAAGTCGTGGCCCTACTCCTTCGTGGAAGAAACTGTTAGTAATGTCGGTTCGGCAAGTATGGAGCCGTACCCAGGACCTGGCGACTCCCCCGATGGTATCTCCCTCACGCCGAGGGATGGGGCTCCCCGACGATTCTCATATCACTGACCGATGGCTCCGGTGAAAAGGAAACGGGCCTCCGTAGAGACCCGTTCCTGGTTCAAGGGTGCCGCCCCGCTTAACTTCTATGTAGTGCTATTCGACGCGGAACGGCGGATTCCTGCTTAGAAGATCAGAATTCGGTGTCAATCTCGTTGGCAGCGGCACCGAACGCCTGCAAAAAGCCCTGCAACTGCATGACCTTCATCATGTTGCCCGCGATCTTCAGCTTGCCCTGCATGAACGCGTTCTGACCGTTCAGTTCGCCCTTGGCGATGGAGACCGCGGTCTCGTAGCTCTGCGTTACCGTGGCGTCAGCTCCCTCGAGCTCACCGAGGCCAACCTCTGGCGTGCCATCGGCCAGCTTCAGCCAATTCTTGACCTCACCCTCGGGAGTGTCGGTCACGACATTTTGGATCGATACGTTTTGGCCCTTGGCCGCGCCAAGGACAGCCTCGCTCGACTGGATCTTGTTGTTCAGCTCCTTGTAGAACTCCTCGGAGAGGTACTTAACTGCCATTTCGTGCTCCTTTCATGAGCCGACCAGACCCCGGCCCAGGTGATCTTGCGACGAGGTCTGCTAGAAGGCGTATTTTTACCGACTAATGCCATGACTTCAAACCGGACAAGCGTTCCCGCCCCCCGACCCGCCTCGACGGTGGTTCTCGGCCGGCCCGGGATGGGTGGTATTCCCGAGCTACTATTCTTGAAACGGCCATCGTGGATGCGCTTCCTCGCCGGGTTCCATGCCTTCCCCGGAGGCGCGCTGAGCGAACAAGACACCGAAGACCTTGCCTTTGCGCATTCAACGCTAAGTCCGCAGGCTGCGGCTCTCGCCCTGGGCGATGACGCTGCCGGGCTCGATCCACTCGGATTCTTCGTGTGCGCGCTCCGAGAACTTTTCGAAGAAGTGGGCATCCTGCTAGCGGTGGATGGTGACGAAGAAGTTGTCGTTGACGCCGCAGTACTCGAGGCCCAACGCGGCAAGTTGCTGGCGGAGCAAACCACCATCGGGCGCGTTATGCAGGAACTCGGCCTCGATCTAGCGACCCACCGAATACGTTTTCATCACCGCTGGGTCGCCCCTGAGGGATTGCCGAAGCGGTTCGATGTCAGGGTCTTCGCCGGGAAGTTCTGGGGGGAGACGTCGGCGGATCCTGGTGAAGTCGAATCGATCGACTGGCACTCGCCCGGAGAGATCCTCGGACTGGCTGAGGCTGGCGAGGTACTGCTGGCGCCTCCGACCATCGCGACGATCATGTCGATGGTGCCATTCAAAACAGTTGATGAGTTGTTGGTGGGCTCTCACAGAAGTTTCGAACATGCGATCGAAGAAACCGAACCGTCGATCAGAAGACTTCTTGCCCCCAACGCGTCGGTTATGACGGGGCCAGGGACCAACACCTACATGGTTGGTGATGATGAGCTGATCGTGATCGATCCTGGTTCGATGGAGCAAGACCACCTGAACAAGATCGCATCTTCGGGAAACATCTCGGTGATCGTGATCACGCATTCCCATCCCGACCATGTCTCTGGTGCGCTCGATCTTGCGGCGCTGACGGGGGCCCCCATTGCGGCCTCAGCCGCTTTCTGGGGAAACGCAGGACTTGCAACCGAGGGCCGACGGCTTCTTGATGGCGACAAGGTTGCAGTTAAGGGTGTCGAACTCGTTGTGGTCGAAACCCCCGGTCACGCTTCCGACCACATATGTCTTTGGTGGAATGACAAGCGCGCGCTCTTCTCGGGCGACCTGATCCTTGGCGAGGGCACCACGATCATCTCTCCGCCCGATGGCAACCTGTCGCACTACATGCAGTCTCTTCATCGAGTGGCTGCACTCAACCCGACAACGATCTACCCAGGTCACTTCGGCCATCGCAAAGACGCGCCCGAATGGATCGCGTTCTACATAGCCCACAGGATGGAGCGCGAGGAACAGATAAAGGGCGCCCTTGCGGATGGTTCGAAAACGCCATCCGAGATCGTGGCTGACGTCTATCGCGACACCGATGTGGTTCTGCACAAGATCGCGGAACGTTCGGTGCTCGCGCATCTGGAGAAACTGATCGGCGAAGGCGAAGTGACGCAGGTAGACGGCACTTACAGCCTCGCCCACCCATCCGGTCGACATCTCTCACCTTAGCGGGGTATGCCTAGTGTCCCCCTTTGGAGTGAATCGGGATGATTCCGGGCGATTGGTATCAACTAGTCAGTTGTAACTACCGAATCTTGATACCGGCAGAAATTGCTGGCCCCCGTTCCTTGATCGGGGCAGAAAGGGAAAGGTGAACCAGATGCAGGGTCTGGTCGCTAAGATGATGAGCCTACTTGCAGCGCACCCCGGCGCAACGGTCGGAGCGGTTGCAGCGGTTGGTCTCGCAGTGCTGGTTTGGGGAGTTATCTCGACTTCCTACCGCTACCGATGAAGGTCCCCCCTCCCCACCGGTAGCGTGAAGAGATGCGGCCCCCGAATGGGGGCCGCATCGCGTCCCCAACGGTTTTGGCCCTGAAATGCAGCGCGGTGGGATAATCCCTTTAGCTATCGTTTTTCAACCGGTGGGCGCTGAGGCGCCCGAGTCCGAAAGGCAGGGTCCCCGTGCGTGAAGCTGTCATCGTTGAAGCAGTAAGGACTCCACTCGGCAAGCGTGGGGGCAAACTCAAAGACTGGCATCCCATCGATCTTTTGGCTTCAGCGCTGAATGAGGTGGTTGATCGCTCGAAGATCGATCCTGCAATCGTCGAAGATGTCATCACAGGTTGCGTCTCGCAGATCGGTGAACAGGCGATCAACGTCGGACGCAACGCTTGGCTGTCGGCAGGACTGCCCGAACAGGTGCCAGCCACGACCGTCGACCGTCAATGCGGCTCATCTCAACAAGCAGCTCACTTCGCAGCCCAAGGCGTGATCGCCGAGGCCTACGAGGTCGCGATCGCATGCGGCATAGAGCACATGACTAGGATCCCTATGGGTTCCTCGTTCATGAGTGGCCCCGGTTTTCCCTACAGCCCTCAACTGCTGTCGCGCTATGAAGGCAACCTCGTGCCCCAGGGCATCTCGGCAGAACTGATCGCTGCCGATTTCGATATCACCCGTGAGCAGATGGACGATTTCGGATACCGCTCGCAGGTTCTAGCCGCGAAGGCCACCAACGAAGGTCGGTTCAAGAACGAGATCTTTCCTGTGAAAGTAGAAGGCGACAACGGCGTCGAGGTTTTCGAGATCGATGAAGGTATCCGCTTCGAACCCGACCGCCAAAAGATGGCAGACCTAAGGCCTGCGTTCTTGGATCCTTCTATGCAAGAGCGGTTCCCAGAGATCAAGTGGGGAGTCACCGCTGCAAACTCATCGCAGATAACCGACGGCGCTTCGGCGATGTTGATCACAACCCGTGAGAAGGCCGATGAACTCGGTCTAAGACCACGCGCTCGGTTCGTGAGTTTCGCACTGGCTGGTGCGGACCCAGTGCGCATGTTGTCGGGCCCCATCCCAGCTACGAAGAAGGCCCTCGAGCGCGCCGGATTGAAACTCGAAGACATCGATGTCGTGGAGATCAATGAAGCCTTCGCTCCGGTCGTACTTGCCTGGAAGAAAGCACTCGGTGCTTCTGACTCGTGGTTCGAAGAACGCGTTAACCCCAATGGCGGCGCGATTGCCCTTGGCCATCCGCTTGGAGCATCGGGTGCACGTTTGATGACTTCATTGCTGAACGAACTCGAACGCCGCGGCGGCAGGTATGGTCTTCAAACCATGTGCGAAGGCGGCGGCCTGGCCAACGCGACCATAATCGAACGTCTCGACTGACGGACTTGGACGAGCCCCAAGTAGGCCCTGTCGATCTGCAAGGGGCCCCCGAACGCGCGACCAACCCGGGCAAGCTGCTTCTGCGCATAGCGGGCGGCATCTTGTTGGCTGTTGCAGTTATGGTCGTCGCCAGCCTTCTATTGTTCGCGGCAGGTGGAGCGCGCGGGATCTTCCGCCTCGTCATCGCCGGCGCGATGGGTCTGTCGATAGCGTGGTTCGGGGTTGGCTACTTCAGGCAGTTGGGAAATCCCCCCCCTCCTGATCCCGAGCCGACCGAGGTGCACCCTTCACTCAGACTCGCATACGTGTGCGAGATGTGCGGCCTTGAACTGGCAGTTGTGAAGGTGGCCAAAGACAAAGCACCAAGGCACTGCGGCGAGGGCATGGTTCTAGTTCAAAGGTGATCGCGTCTTGGAGCCTTTGCGTGATCCCACGCGCGATGCTCCCACCTGAACGAACTTCTCGAGCGTTAGGGACAGTTCCTTGAGTTTCGCGTCCCGGTCTCTCGAACCGATCGCCTCGGTGACGCATCCTTTGATGTGAGAGTCGAGGACCTTCAGGCTCACCTTCTCTGAAGCGGCGATGGCTGCCGACAGTTGATCGATCACATCGATGCAATAGGTGTGTTGCTCGATCATCTTCTGTACGCCGCGGATCTGTCCTTCGATCCTGCGCAGCCTGGCCAGCAGGTCTGGTTTGATATCGGCGTAGGAGCCGTGGCCTTCGTGTTTGTGCATACCCCCCTATGGTATCTGAGATGTTGGGTTAAAGCTTGAAGGTCAACGCCATTGGGTAGCAACTCCAAACGCCCCGGCGATCAAGGCCAGCCCGCCCCAAAGGAACCAGTCGTTGTCGGCGAACTTTAGGATCTGGCTTCCGCCCAGGATGTATCTGCCGAGGATCGAAACGAATCCAACGCCGAGGAAGGTGAAGAAAAGCACGGGAACCCAGCGGGGCGACGGCTTTGGTCGGGGCTTAGGTGGCGGGACGTATCGGTTGCGCTTCGATTTCGATTTCGGCATGGCTCCCTCATGGCTGGTGGGCGCCAGCATTGTACCCGCCAACCGAAGCCGCTAGCTTCAGGGGCGATTAAGTTACATTGGGACGATGATATTGAGGCTGATCGGCCGCACATTCATCGCAGCGGGCATCACCATCTTGCTTTTCCTGGCATATCAATTGTTCGGCACCAATATCATCACCGGACGTGACCAGAAGGCCCTGCGCTCCAAGTTCGTAGCTGAAGCGGCCGAGCCGCCCACCGCCACCGTGACGCCCGACCTCGGCGAGGGCATCGCACTGCTTCGTATCCCCAAGATCGGATTAGACCGTGTTGTGGTCGAGGGGGTGGGCGTTGAAGACCTGAAGAAAGGCCCCGGCCACTACCCAGGCACCGCGATGCCTGGTCATAAAGGAAATGCCGTCATCTCCGGCCATCGCACCACTTACGGGGCGCCTTTCTATCGTCTGGACGAGTTGGTCCCCGGCGACGATATCGAAGTGACGGACCTGTCGGGGACTTACCACTACAAGGTTTCCGAACAAACGGTTGTCCCCCCCACGGCGACCAAGGTGCTCGATGAAACCCCCGATGATCGATTGACCCTCACAACCTGCAATCCCAGGTTCTCGGCGCGACAGCGCCTGATAATCGTGGCGCTTCTGGTAGGCGAGTCGAAGGAGGCCAAGGTGCGAGGTTATGAAAGAGCAGCCTGACGTTTCGCCGCAACGACGCAAGCGAAACAGGATATTGCTCATCGCGGTACTGGTCGTGATCGGGCTGCCTATCTTGTTCTACCTCTTCGAGTACGTTGTCCCATCGCTGCTGCCTTCGAACTTCTGATTGCTGCGCATCGACCTTCAGGTCCATACGACCGCAGGAAGCCCCGATTCGGTGATCGCCCCCGCTGAACTTTCGACGCGATGTCGCTTGACTGGCATCCATGGTGTTGCCACCACGGAACACCTTGCACCCGTGCAGGTTGCATCGGACCTGCCGGTATCGAAGGTCGATGATTGTTTGGTCATCCCGGCACGTGAGGTCACCTACCTGGGTGCTCATCTCCTCGTTCTTTCTAGCGACCTGGAGTTGCTGACGCAGATCCCGCGGCGTGTGGAAGATGAATGGTGGTTTCGGCAGGGACCTTCAGCTGTCATCTGGGCTCACCCGGGTGCCGCGACCGGATCGAGCGCCTATCCAGCCCGGATGCCCAACCCAGAAGGGATGGCTGATGTGGTCCATTGCGTCGAGCTACTGAACGGCAGGCACCTGCATTTCGCGGAGACGATCGATGTTGGCAGGCGCCTTGCGCTGTCTCTTGGCTGTGCCATGACCGGCGGGAGCGATGCCCATGCCCCCGCCGACATCGGCCGCTGCTTCACCATCATCGAGGCCGAACCGACGGTAGACTCGGTGATCGCTGCCCTCCGCAGCCAAAGATGTGAGCCTGCACTTGGCGCGGCATGGGCCGCGCTTCACGATTACCATTACAGAGGTGACCTCGAGGAATATCTAAGGTGAGAGTTGTCCTTATCGACAACTACGATTCGTTCGTTTACAACCTCGCGCAGTACGTCGGCGCGTCAGGCGCCACACCGGTGGTTCTGCGCAACGACTCATCGCTAGAAGAGGTCGAAGCCGAAGGCCCCGACGCGATCATAGTTTCACCAGGACCGGGGCGGCCTGAAGACACTGGATGCTGCATCGAAGTCATCAAGAAGATCGGCCCAAGAGTTCCACTGCTCGGTGTTTGTCTTGGGCACCAGGCGATCGGAGTTGCTTTTGGAGCAACGGTTGGCAGGGCCACCAAGATCATGCACGGCAAGACGTCTTTGATAGACCATGACGGGGCTGGTGTTTTCGAAGGCCTGCCTCAGCCTTTCGAGGCCACCCGTTATCACTCATTGGTCATCGAGCCCACGACTATCAAAGACCCACTCATAGTTTCGGCAACCACTCATGATGGCGTTGTGATGGGTGTTAGGCATCGCACGAATCCGATCCATGGGGTGCAGTTCCATCCCGAATCGATACTGACGACCAGCGGCATGCAGCTGATCAAGAACTTCTTGTCGTCGATCTAGGTCAAGCCGATTTCTCGACGGTGATCGTTACCGTGTCGCCCTTGCACGATGATGTTCCCGGGGCCGGGTCTTGAGCCACCACCGTATCCACGTTCTTTCCGGGTGGCGGGGTTGTTTCGATGATCTCGACTTTGAACCCAGCGTCCTGCAATTCCTTGACCGCCGACTCCTCTGTTTGACCGATGACTTTAGGCACCTTAGGGACGCGGTTGATCGTCAATGTAACGGTCGATCCCTCTGCCAGTTCTTGGCCAGCAGCCGGGTTTTGATCCATGACCCTTCCATCGCGCTGTGATGTGTTGCAGGTATCAACGGTCTTCGCGATCAGCCCAATATCGGATAGACGTTGGCGCGCGTTGTCTTCGTCGAGCCCAGTTAGATCGGGCACGCGTACCGTCTTGGCTCCACCACTCACGATCAGGTTCACTGGCTTATCGCGGTCGAGCGTAGATCCTGCAGCCGGATCTTGATCGATGACCTTCCCAGCGGGGACGGAACTGTCGAACTTGTTCGTGATCGCTCCCACACGAAGACCAGCTTCTTTGAGTGCGTTCTCGGCTTCGGTTTGGGTCATCCCAACAACGCTTGGCACCGCAACCTGCGAGGGTCCCTTGGAAACGATCAGATGAATGTCGGAACCTTTCGGAACCTTCCTGCCATCTTCGGGGTCCTGCGATACGACCGTGCCTTCGGGTACCGAATCCGAGAACTCATTGGGGTCGATGATCGCTTTCAAGCCAGCGCCTTGGATCCGTTTCACCGCTTCGTCCTTGGTCAAACCTGCGACGCGGGGAACCTCGACCGTTGTTCCTGCCCCTCCGAACAAAGAAGCGATCAACAAACCAGCCAACACCAAGACACTCAAGAAGAGGCTTACGATCAGCAGGTACGCGACGGCTTTGCGCCTTGGAGAAGCAGATGGCAATGAAGGTGCTGGCATCACCATCGTGCGATCCGCCGGTTCCATGACCGCGGTCTGATCGGGCGGAAGGATGGGAGTTGCTTCTACCTCTTCGCCGCGGATGATGCGCTCGAGGTCTTGCTTCATCTCCAGAGCGGTCGTGTAACGGTTATCGGGATTCTTCGCCAAAGCCTTCATCACCACCGCATCGATACCAGGCGTCACCTCATGGTTCAGCATGCTGGGTGGTGCCGGGTCTTCTTTGACATGTTTGTATGCGATGGCGACCGGAGAGTCACCTTTGAAAGGAACTTCGCGAGTGAGCATCTCGTACAAAACCACGCCAACCGAATAAACATCCGAGCGCGCGTCGACAGCCATACCCTGCGCTTGCTCGGGAGAAAGATAGTTGGCCGTCCCGATCACCGTTCCGGCCTGAGTCATCGTGGTGCCGGAATCAGTTGTTGCTCTTGCGATGCCGAAGTCCATGACCTTGGTCTGCCCGTTACGCGTCACCGCGATGTTCGCCGGTTTCACGTCTCGGTGCACGATGCCCTTTTGGTGGGCGATGTCCAACGCGCCACAAACATCGGCAGCGATCTCTACGGCGCGTTCTGGACTTAAGGGTCCTTCGGACTGGATCATCTCGCGCAGCGTTCTTCCTTCGACGTATTCCATGACGATGAAATAGGTGCCGTTGTCTGAACCCCAGTCGAAGATAGAAACGATCCGCGGATCGTTGAGGCTCGCGACCGCCTGAGCCTCGCGACGGAAGCGTTCTATGAACGCTTTATCGTTGGCATATTGAGGATGAAGAGTCTTTAGGGCGACCGGCCTGTCGAGAAGTTCGTCCCTGGCCATCAAAACCTCGGCCATCCCGCCAGAAGCGATCGGTCCGGATACTCGATACCTCCCGCCGAATTCTTGCTTGCTCAATCGCCCTTGCCTTTACCCTTGCGATGTCTTGTGCTCTGGGAAATGGTAAGGCTCACGGTGCTTCCGGGGGCGGCAAGTGTTCCAGCCGGGGGGATCTGCCCGGTAACGATGGCTGAGCCGTCGGCGTTAGCGGGGACTGCCGGCTTGAACCCCATCTCGACCAGCGTCTTCACCGCTTCGTCCAAAGTTTGGCCGATCATCGCAGGGACCTTGTTGCCGGGGCCCTTCGAAACCACGAGCGAGATCGTCGCGCCTTTGCCGATCAATGTGCCCGGTTCGGGTTGCTGCCCGATCACGGTGTCGACAGGTTTGTCTGAAACTTCATCGGCGCGCGAGACCTTAAGCCCATGATCCTTGGCAGCGGTGCTAGCAGCGCTGAATGTTTGTCCGGTGAACGCGGGAACCTTCACGAGGGCGGCCGATCGCTGCATCCGATCGCCCACCCACAGCAACGCCGCGACCGATATCAACAGTGCAATGACTACGAGCAGGGGTTTGCGTTTCGACCTTCGTGACACTCTGGGCGGCGCTGACGGAGCCGGCGGTAAGGGCATGACCTCGGTCCTCGGCCCAACTGCTTCGGGCAGGACGATCGTCGTGTTGGTCTCGGCCCCCGTGCTTGCGATGGCAGACCTTAGGGCCACCGACATCTCCGCTGCCGAAGCGAAGCGCGCCGCAGGGTCTTTCTGCAATGCGCGCTCGACAACGTCGTTGATAGCGATCGGTATGAGGGGGTCGTGTTCGCGAGGGCTCGGAACTGGATCGTTGGTGTGGGCGAGAGCGGTTGCGATCGAAGAGTCGCCATCGAACGGCGGGCTTCCGGTGAGAGCCTGATGCAGGACGCATCCAAGCGAGTAGATGTCGCTGGCCGCCGTCGCACGCTCGCCAAGCACCTGTTCGGGAGAAAGGTAGAAGGGAGTTCCGATGAGGCCTTTCGTCTGAGTCATCGGTGAGTTCGATGCGATCCATGCGATCCCGAAATCTGTGACCTTCACCGTCCCCTGCGCCGTTATGAAGATGTTGCCCGGTTTCAGAT
>JBHELT010000035.1:0-18548 GCA_046262935.1 Actinomycetota bacterium
ACCCGACGCTGGCTCGGATGCTCAGAACATCCGCACAAGTGCCACCAAAGAAGGTGACGGTTGGGTCTTGAACGGTCGCAAGCACTTCATCACCAATGGCACCAACGCCGACTTCGTCTTGGTGTTCGCGGCCAACGACCGCCAGCTAAAGGCCAATGGCGGGATCACCGCATTCATCGTTGAAAAAGATACTCCCGGTTTCAGCGTTGGCCGGGCGCAAAAAGGCATGGTCGAAGGTGAGGGCCAGGTCGAGCTCATATTCGACGGTTGCCGGGTGGCCGAGGATCAAGTGCTCGGCGGTCCCGACAAGGTCGGGTTCGGCTTCTACTCGGCGATGCAGTTCCTGGCGATGGGACGCCTCTCGATCTCAGCCATGTGCAACGGACTCGCCGCATTCTGCATCGACCTTGGTCTTTCTTATGCGAAGAACCGTGAAGCGTTCGAACGGCCGATCGGCAAGAACCAGTACGTTCAAGGTCACATCATCGATTCACTGATCGAGGCCAAGGCCTCGCGACTTTTGACTTACGAGTGCGCGTGGAAGTACGACAACGGCGATCCGGTCATGCAGGAATCGTCTATCGCAAAACTGTATGCAAGCGAGATGGTTAACCGAGTCGTGTACCGGATGATCCAGGTCTACGGCGGGATGGGATGGATGCGAGAGGTTCCTTTGGAGCGCATCGCCAGGTTCGTGCGCATCTTCCCGTTGGTCGAAGGAACTTCCGAGATCCAGAAATACATCATCGCCAAGACATTGGGGCTTTAGCCTGCGATGCAGGCATCGGGCGCAGACCTATTCATCAGGGCATGCTGGCGAAAGCCAGTTGAAACAACGCCAGTTTGGTTGATGCGACAGGCGGGGCGGGTGCTTCCTGCATATCGCGAACTGCGGGAACGCTACGGCTTCAAACAGTTGAGCGGCGATCCCGAACTGACTGCGACCGTTACGCTGATGCCGCTCGATGAGTTCGATGTCGATGCAGCCATCTTGTTCGCCGACATCATGACGCCGCTCGCCACCCTCGGGATCGACTTCGACATCAAAGAAGGCGGCCCCGTGGTGCACCATCCACTGCGCGACCTTCGATCGGTCGAAACTCTTAGGTGGACGCCTGCCGCCGAGGCCGTGCCGGAAGTGATGGAAGCGGTGAGGACGATCTGTAAACAGTTGGATGCAAGGTTGCCGCTCATCGGCTTCGCAGGGGCCCCCTTCACTTTGGCCAGTTACATCATCGAGGGAGGACCGAGCAGAGATCTTTCCAAGACCAAGGCGCTCATGTACAACGAGCCCGAGACCTGGAAACTTCTCATGTCCAAACTTACTGACATGGTCATCGATTACGTTGGCGAACAGGTGCGGGCCGGGGCTTCGGCTTTCCAGATCTTCGACAGTTGGGTTGGAGTTCTTGGTCCCAACGATTACATCGAACATGTGCTTCCCCATTCACGGCGCATCTTCGATGAAACCTCGGCCCTTGGGGTCCCGCGCATACATTTCGGAACCGGCAATGCAACATTCTTCGGCGCATTCGGCTCGGCGGGCTCCGAAGTGGTCGGTGTTGATTGGCGCATGGACATCGCTGAAGCATGGGAAGCGGCGCCCGCAGCCGCGATCCAAGGCAACATGGACCCGGCGGTTCTGCTCGGCCCCCGCTCGCGGGTGATCGCCGAGGCCGACCGCATCTTGGACCGCATCGGTGGAAGGCCAGGTCACATCTTCAACCTCGGCCATGGGGTTTTACCTAACACCCCATTGGACAACATCAAGGTATTGATCGAAACCGTTCACAGCCGGCGGCACTCGGCCTGATCACGAACAAGGAGACACCATGACAACGGGCGTTCTATTGATGGCCTACGGCAGTCCCACCTCGATCGACGACACCGAGGCTTACTTCAAAGACATCCGGGGTGGAACCAAACCATCCCCCGAAGCGGTCGAAGTGCTGCGCAACAAGTACATCGCAATCGGGGGGCCGTCGACCTTGAACGAGGTTACCGATCTGCAGGCTTCGGCATTGCAGCAGTACCTCGACACATCATCGCCCGGCACGTTCGAAGTTTTCACAGGGATGAAGCACTGGCATCCCTTCATCGCCGATACAGTGAAAGAGATCACCGACAAAGGCATAGATGAAGTCATCGGGTTGGTCCTTGCTCCGCATTATTCGAGCGGGAGCATCGGTCAATACGAGAAGAAGGTGAGGGATGCGCGCCAACCGGAAACATTTCGGTTCAACATGGTCCACTCTTGGTACTCGGAGCCTTCGTTCGTGGGGTTCGCATCTTCGAACGTGCTCGAGGCATTAGAAGGATGGGATCCGTTCGATTCCAAGACCCGGGTGTTCTTCACCGCCCACAGCCTTCCTCAACGGTTGATCGATCAAGGCGATCCATACGTCGATGAACTGAATGCCTCGGCCAAACTCATCGCCGAGCAAGCTGGACTGGACGACTGGGAAGTTGCTTGGCAAAGCGCCAGCCACACCGGCGAGCCCTGGATCGGACCCGACATCCTCGAACGTCTCAAGGCATTCGCAGACGATGGTGGACACCGTGCGGTGGTCGCTCCCATCGGATTTGTGTCTGATCACCTCGAGATCCTGTACGACGTCGATATCGAATGCGCCGAGGCATCGAAAGAACTGGGTATCGAGTTTCGCCGGATAAAGTCTCCCAACGACAATTCGCGGTTCGTATCAGCCCTCGCCGAGGTGGTCATGGGAGCCACTTCGGGACCGTGGGATTAGGGCGCTGGTCTCACCCGTCCACCACGGGAGCGAAGTAGACTCTGGCCCGTGATCGTTGCCCTGAGCGCTGGCCGGGATGCCCCTTCCGACCTTCGTGCCCGCCTATCTTTGGATGAAGCAGCACAACGTGCGCTGCTCGGCGCTTCACGCCCGAGCGGCGTTGGTGAACTGGTTGTTCTTTCGACATGCCACCGAACCGAGATCTACGCGACCGCCGACGGCCTCGACTCCGATGCGGTGCACGCTGTGGCCGCGGTCCTTCCGGGCTTGCTCCCAACCGACCAGCACGACCTGTCGTTCATGGAAGGATCCTTGGCCATCGAGCACCTGTTCCGTGTTGCGTGCGGCCTCGACTCGCTGGTCATCGGCGAGCCTCAAGTGCTCGGTCAAGTGCGAAGGGCATTCGTGGTGGCCGAACAAAGTGGCGCTACGGGTCCAGTACTTAGCAACATCTTCTCTCGGGCCATCAGGCTCGGCCGTTCGGTAAGGGCGGAAACGCCCATCGGGCGGCTTGGCAGATCTATCGGTTCGATCGCTGCGGACTATCTTTCGCATCGTTTCGATGGACTCGATGGCAAGCGTGCGACCGTTGTTGGTGCCGGCGAGGCCGCCACCGATGCTGCTAAGGCCCTTTGGAAGGCCGGTGTTTCGCTCAAGGTCCTGAGCCGCACGCTTGCATCGGCTGAAGCGCTGGCCGAGTTGGTTGATGCCGAGCCAGGAACCCTCGACGGATTGGCCCCCGCCTTAGAAGCATCCGACCTCGCGATCGTTGCCGTTAATGGGGGCATCGTCGTCGAGCGCGACATGCTTCCGAACAGAACCGCATCTAACCCATATGTGATCTTGGACCTGTCGGTCCCCAGCGCGGTCGACGCAAGCGGTCGTGATGACGTTGACCTTCGAAGTCTCGAGGAGATACCCGGCCCCAGGGGGCCGGAAGTCACCGAAGCCGTCATCGACGCGGAAGCCATGGTCAAAAGAGCGGTCGCCGACCTCGAGCGATGGGCCGACACCCGCGCCTCAGGCCCGGTGATCAAGGACCTAAGAACATTTGCAGAAGACGTGGTGAGGCAAGAGGTCGAAAGAACGATCAGCGGGATGGACCTGGGGCCGGAACAGGCAGAGAAAGTCGAACTGCTCGCGTCACGCGTCGCGAACAAGTTGCTTCACGGTCCAACAACAGCGCTGCGGCGATCAGACGAAACAACGCGCGCATTGGTCCGTAAGATCTTCGGCCTCGACGGCTGAGATCTCCACCCGGAACATTTCCAAAGATGAGGCCAAGGTGAAGCTTGGCACGCGGGGCAGCAGATTGGCCTTGGCACAAGCATCTCAAGTCATTCGAGCACTTCGGCAACTGAACAACGACCTGGATATCGAAACGGTGATCATCCAAACCACTGGCGACCGCGGCGGCGACACAGCCCTGCTTGGTGACGGCGTCTTCGTAAAGGAGATCCAGCGACAACTCCTAGAAGGACAGATCGACCTAGCCGTACATTCCCTCAAAGACATGCCAACCGACCCGGTAACGGGACTGATCATCGCGGCCGTCACCGAGCGCGAGGATCCACGCGACGCCATCGTCGGTACAACGCTTGATTCGCTGAGGCCCGGAGCGCGCGTTGGGACGGGCAGCCCGCGCCGATCGGCCCAGTTCCTGCGACTGAGACCCGATGTGCAGGTCGTTGCTATCAGAGGCAACGTACCAACGCGCGTCGAAAAGGCGCTTAGCGGCGAAGTCGATGCGATCGTCGTTGCTCTCGCTGGACTCAACCGGTTAGGCATCGAAGCCGATCAGGTCTTGGAAGCCGAACAGATGCTTCCTGCTCCGGGGCAGGGGGCCGTAGCGGTCGAAGCGCGCGACGGCGAACCCGAACTCGCGGCGTTACTGTCGAAGATCCATCATCGGCCCACGCGTGATGCTGCCGCGGCCGAACGCGCGGTCCTTCGGCGGTTGGGGGGCGGATGTTTGTTGCCTGTGGCTGCTCTTGCAACGGTCACGTCTGATCGCCTGCGACTCGAAGCAGCGGTCACGTCTCAGGATGGCAAACGGCAGATCCGACATGTCGCCGAGGTCGAGCACGACAAGCCGCTTGCCGCTTCGCGCAAAGTTGCCAATGCGCTTGTCGCCGACGGCGCGATGCAGATCCTCGAAGAACTCCACGGGGTTGCACCATGAACAGCGGGCTTTGGGGAAAGCGCGTACTCATCTTGAGGCCGGAACATCAGGCTGGCGACTTAGCTGAACGGCTAGCCGCCCGCGGCGCCAACCCGGTTGCGATCCCTGCGATCCAGATATCACCGCCGTCGGATTGGACCGCGATCGACCTCGCGATCCAAAATCTGAATGACTTCGACTGGGTCGCGTTCACCAGCGCGAACGGGGTCGATTCTTTCGTCGGCCGGATGCGTGCCACGCAGAATCAGGAAGCTTCACTGCCAGCTGGCATAGCAGCGATCGGCCTGGCGACCGAAGAAGCATTGGCAGCGCGCGGGATCAGAGCCACATGGCTCCCGCCGCGTTTCACGACCGAGAGCATGGCCGAGGCATTACCGATGACTGGCAGCGTCTTATTGGTCCGCGCTGCGGGAGCCGATACTCAGCTGGAGACGAGACTCAAGGAGCGTGGTTTCTCGGTTAGCCGAGTGGATGCCTACGGTTCCGCTTCGACCAATCCCGATGAGATCCGAGAAGCCGTGCGCGGCGGCATCGATGCTGTCGCGCTAACCAGCGCCTCGATAGCCAAGTCCCTAGCCGAGGCCATCGGTGACGTATCGCTGCTGAGTACTGTGGCAGTGGCTTCGATAGGTCCTGCCGCCTCGAAAGCGGCTCTGGAAGCCTCCATCAGGATCGACGTTGAAGCGGACGTCCATACGGTCGGGGGCTTGATCGATGCCCTCGAGAGTCATTTCTCCAAGACACAATAAGATTCGCCTTTGAGTGTCGAACGATAGGAGGCCCTCGCAGTGAAGAGGCTGAGACGCCTAAGGTCCAAACAGAACCTCCGACGGCTCGTGTCCGAAACACGCCTCGACCCTTCGCGCTTCGTTCTGCCGGTATTCATAGCCGACGAACTTCGCGAGGAGACTCCCCTTTCGTCAATGCCAGGCCACTTCCACTGGCCTGCCGAAAGGGTCGGCGTGTTGGCGAAAGAAGCCGAGGCCGCGGGCATCCCGGGCATCTTGGTGTTCGGCGTCACCTCCGACAAAGACGAACTAGGCTCTCGCGCCTTCGCCAAGGATGGTCCTGCCCAAAGGGCCATCTACGAGATCAAGAGTTCGGCCCCCGACCTGGTGATCTTCGCAGACACATGTTTGTGCGGTTACACCAGTCATGGTCACTGCGGGATCGTCGAGAAGGAAGAAGTGGTCAACGACGCAACCGTCGAAGTGCTGGCTCGGACCGCGGTAAGTCAAGCCGAGGCGGGGGCCGACTTCATCTCACCTTCAGACATGATGGACGGCAGGGTCAGAGCCATCCGCAGCGCACTTGATTCTTCGGGATTCGAAGATCGCGGAATCATGAGTTACTCCGCCAAATTCGCATCTGCGATGTACGGCCCGTTCCGCGAGGTAGCCGACTGTGCTCCTTCTTTCGGTGACCGGCGTGGTTACCAGATCGATCCCTCCGATGCCAGGCAAGGGTTGGCGAGCATCGCCCGCGACCTCGAAGAAGGCGCTGACATCGTGATGGTGAAACCCGCATCGCTTTACCTCGACCTCATCGCCAAAGCGAGACAGGCCTTCGATGCCCCCATCAGCGCATACAACGTGAGCGGCGAGTTCGCGATGATCAAAGCCGCCGCCGAAAGAGGTTGGATCGATGAACGCAAAGCGACGCTCGAGGTGCTGACCTCCATCGTGCGTGCAGGCGCAGATTTCGTGATCACCTATCACGCGCTCGAAGCGGCGCAGTGGTTGACCGAGTGACGTCACCAGTCGAGCAGACCCACGCGTTGCACGATGCAGGACTCGATTCGGAGATCTTGTTTGCGTCCGCGGGCGAACTGATGCCAGGCGGGGTCTCATCGCCTGTAAGAGCATTCGGCTCCGTGGGTGGCACTCCCCTGTTTATATCTTCAGCGCAGGGCCCTCACCTGACCGATGCATCGGGACGTACCTACATCGACATGCTCGGTTCTTGGGGACCGATGATCAAAGGCCACGCACACGCAGATGTCGTAAGAGCCATAGTGGAAGCAGCATCCCGGGGAACCTCATATGGGGCCCCCAGCCCGCATGAAGTACACCTCGCTCAGACGATCGTTGGAGCGATCGATTCGATCGAGATGGTTAGGTTCGTTTCGTCGGGGACCGAAGCATCGATGAGCGCTCTCCGACTGGCGCGCGCGGCAACGGGTCGCGACAAGATCTTGAAGTTCGAAGGGTGCTACCACGGGCACGTCGACTCGCTGCTCGTTGCAGCAGGTTCCGGTCCGGTGACTGCTGGGTTGCCTGACTCGCCTGGGGTAACGGCGGGGACGCGCCAAGACACTTTGGTTTGCAGGTTCAACGACATCGAAGGGGTCGAGCGCGCGTTCGCCGACCATGGCAACGCCGTGGCCGCGGTCATAGTCGAGCCCATCGCCGCGAACATGGGCGTTGTTCACCCGGCCGAGGGTTTCCTTTCAGGCTTGAGGCGACTATGTGACTCGAACGGCTCATTGCTGATCTTCGATGAGGTCATCACGGGCTTTCGGGTGGACTGGCGTGGGGCTCAGCACATATTCGGCGTCAAACCGGATCTCACCATCCTTGGCAAAGTGATCGGCGGAGGCATGCCTGTCGGTGCATATGGCGGGCGCCGCGACCTGATCCGATGGATCGCTCCTGCAGGCGCGGTCTACCAAGCAGGAACGCTCTCGGGAAACCCGGTCAGCATGGCCGCGGGACTTGCAACCTTGGAAGGTTTGGATACCGATGATTCGTACGACACTTTGGAATCACGCGGCGCGGCGCTGCAAGAGGGCTTAACCGCAGCTGCAAGACGAACTGGTATCGATGTCGTTGTTCAAAGGCAAGGCTCGATGCTGACCGTCTTCTTCTCGGCCGATCCAGTTACGAACCTAGCGAGCGCCAAGAGGTCGGACACGTCGAGGTTCGCTGCCTTCTTCCACTCGATGCTCGATGCAGGGGTCTACTGGCCCCCTTCTCAGTTCGAGGCCGCATTCATCAGCACAGCTCATCTCGACCAGAACATCGATGAAGTTATCGATGCAGCCAGCTACTCATTCGAAAGGATCGGATCATGACCGACGAAGACCAACGCAAATTGATGCGGTATGTGTTCTACAAGGTAGACCCAGCATGGCGCGCCTTGCCAGCCGAAGACCGCAGCTTGCACAAGAAGGAATTGGCAGCGGTCGTAGCAGATGCATCGTGTGAGGTGTACCCATACTCGACGGTGGGATTGAGGGGCGATGTTGACTTCGGACTTTGGCAGATCGCAGATTCCACCGAAGGTCATCAGTCATTGCAGGCGGCAATCAACGGGACGCAACTGGGGGCGAGACTCGAGGTGGCATATTCATATCTGGCGATGACTCGAAAATCTCAATACCTCAAAGGACACAAACACGAGGGACAGGAGTTCGAGTTACCCATATCGCCCAAGGGGAATAAGTATCTGTTCGTCTACCCCATGGACAAAAAGCGCGAGTGGTACCGGCTCGACTTCGAAGCGCGCCGCAAAGTGATGGGTGAGCATTTCCGCGTAGGGCACAAGTATCCCAATGTCACCATCCATACCGGTTACTCATTCGGTATCGACGATCAAGAATTCGTCGTTGCATTCGAAGGCGAAAGCCTCGGTGAGTTCCTAGACTTGGTCGAGGAACTCAGGGGCTCGGAGTCTTCGAGTTTCACCGCCCGCGACGTGCCGATATTCACCTGCGTGAAAACACCACTCGAAAAGATCCTCGACCAACTCGACGGAACGAACCCATCCGCATAACCGGCTCAAGGGCCACAACAGAAGGAGACAGCAGATGCTGAAGATGTATGTCCTGTACAAGGCCCCCGACGACGCTGAAGCGTTCGAGGCACGCTATATCGACGGGCATCTGCCCATCGTCAGGGGATACGGCAACGTGAAAGACACCACGTTCTCGAAGGTGACAAGAACACTGGTCGGCGACTTCCCCTATTCATACATATTCACTGGAACCTGGGCAGACAAAGATGGCTGGAAGGCCGATCTCAATTCCGAACTCGCTCAGAAGGCCACCGAAGATGCCAAGTCGTTCGCCCCAGACTTCGATGTTGTGGTTGTGGAAGAACTGGCTTGACCCAAGTTATCGAAGCAACACTTCTCGAGAAGGAGTATCGCTCAGGCGTCAAGGCGCTCGATGGACTAAACATCGCGGTAGCGTCAGGCGAGATCTTCGGGCTTCTCGGCCCCAACGGGGCCGGGAAGACAACCTTCGTGAAGTGCCTTCTCGGTCTGATCGAACCGACTGGGGGCCAGATCCTGCTGAACGGCAAACGACCATCGCATGAGAACGCCAGGCGAGAGGTGGGCTTCTCTCCGGAGATCCCTCATTTCCCTTCGTTCTTAACAGCCATCGAGGTGATGCGGTTCCATTCCAAGCTCATCCCGGCCGACCCCAACTCACGGGACGAACAGCTCGGCGCTTTGCTGGAGGAAGCTGAGCTAAGTGATGTCAAACAGAAGGTTGGCAGTTTCTCTAAAGGGATGTTGCGGCGACTGGCCATGGCGCAAGCATTGATCGGCGAGCCAACTCTGCTCGTCCTCGACGAGCCAACTGCCGACCTCGATCCGATCGGTCGCAGAGACGTGCGCAACAAGCTGGAAGCACTGAAGAGCAAAGGCACCACGATCTTGCTGAACTCGCACCTGTTGTCAGAGGTAGAACGCCTGTGCGACAGGGTGGCGGTGATACATAAAGGCAAACTCCTTGCTATGGGTTCGGTCGACGAACTCGTCCCTGAAGGCAAAGATCTCGAGTCGGTCTTCATCGACTTGATCGAGAGGGCCGGATGAAGGCCATCGCAGTTATCGCTGGCTATACGTTGTGTGAACACTCGCGGCGCAAACTCATCGCTTTCTTCGCGATCGCTTCTTTGGTATTAACGTTAGCGCTTGGCTATCTGGTGCTTCGCAATTCCGACACCGGCGGCGTGTTCGGTGCGGGGGGACTACTAGTAAACGCCGGAGTCACGAGCGTTTTCCAATTATTCATTCTGCTTGCCGCCCTAGCCGTTTCGATGGGCAACATCGGGGCCCCCTTCGCGAACGGAGAAGCACAAGTGGTACTCGCCAGGCCGGTGTCGCGCGCGCAATATGCCCTCGGCCGCCTCAGTGCCAGCTGGTTGATCGTGATCGCCCTGGCGGTCCTGATGCTGCTTGAAACCGAGGCCGTTCGGGTCGCAGGGCATGTGGGTTGGAGTTCCGGATACGTTGCACATTGGGCATCGTCAGCATTCAACGCGATGGTCGTAACGACGATCACAACCATCCTTTCCATCTACTTTTCAACGCCGGTGATCGCGGCGGTTCTCGGATACGTTGCCCAGACGATCGCTGGTGGGGTTGGGCTCCTGGAGGGCCTGGCCAGGGCAGGGATCATCAAAGGGTTCCTGGCCACGTCAGTGAGGGTCACCTGGTA
This sequence comes from Actinomycetota bacterium, assembly GCA_046262935.1. Lineage (GTDB taxonomy): Bacteria > Actinomycetota > CADDZG01 > JAHWKV01 > JAHWKV01 > JBHELT01. The sequence continues at coordinate 10,385 of JBHELT010000035.1, forward strand.
CGTATTTCCCAAGTTCTTGAACTCGCCGCTCACGGTCAAGGGGGCCGCCGGCGCCAGCAGAGCGGGGGCAGGCTTGACGGAGGCGCTAAGCACCCTCACCAACTCTCCCGGGCTCATCGCGTGGGCCTTTGCCTATCTGGTCGGATTGGTGCTGCTCACCCTGTTCCTCGTTTCCAAACGAGAAATCTAAGGTTTCTTTTTCTTTTTTATAAACTGTTATTGCTATTTCCGTAAGTTCTTCTTACACTGCCTCCAAGTCACCCACCCCTAAGGAGGTCCCCATGGACATCGATACCGACGATTCCAAGCGCAAGATCCTCGAGATGGTCGCTCAGAAGCAGATCAGCATCGACGAGGCAGCCAGACTCCTCGAAGCCCTCAAGGGCGACGGGCCAAACGACCCGGATGGGCCCAGAGTACAAAAGCGTGTGGAGATCCGAACGATCCAACAAGACCACGATGATGGCCCAGTCACATCGGTGAGGGTCGTTGGCACTTTCCAGGCTCTTCGCGTCGTCGGCGACCCGTCCGTTCAGGGGGCCGTTGGTGAAGGTGAGTTTCACAAGGTCCGCGAGGAAGATGGCACCCTGATCTTCGAAGAGAGCCAAGACGAAAATGGCGACAGCTTCATGCTCTTTGGCCCAAGGAACATGCGACGCACTCGTGTGATGCAGGAAGATGACGACGACGGCGACTTGTCTTTCAGCCGGAGGAGCAAACAAGTCCGCTTCAGTGTAGGCCGTCACTTCCAGATGGGTGACGGAAGACCCCCGGCCCTTCGCATCCGCATGAATCCCGACCTTCCGCTCGAGATCGACATGACAGCTGGCAGCGCCCGAGTCAACGGCGTTCACGGCCCCATAACCGCCAACCTAACCGCGGGAACTGGCAGGTTCGAAGATGTTCAAAGTCCCATCAAGATCGGCGTCGATGCAGGATCGTTGAACATCAAGGGCGTATTCGATCGAGGTGACTCCGAGATTCGTTGCACGGCCGGTAAGGTACGCGTGCAGTTGGAACAAGGATCCGACGTTCAGATCAAGGCCAAGGCCACGCTGGGTCGGATCAGCCTTCCTGATGAGAGCGGCAAAGACGCCGACTGGCAGGGCGTTGGCAGCGGGAAGCGTGAGGTGACGATAGGCCAGGGCAAAGCAAGACTCGACATCGAAGCGACAACGGGGTCGGTCAGTGTGGAAACCGCCTGATGCCGCGACTCAACCAAGCACCGAGGGCCTGTCCCGTGTGCGGCGAAAGGCTCGCCTTGACCAGACTGTCTTGCGACGAATGTGGGACTGAGCTCGCAGGACACTTCCCTACCTGCGAGTACTGTTCACTCCCACCCGATGATCGAGAGACGCTACGCGTATTTCTGTCGTCGCGCGGAAACATGAAAGAAGTCGAAAGACATCTGAACGTAAGTTACCCAACCGCTAGGGTACGATTCGATCAGATCCTGGTGAAGTTGGGTTTCGACTCGCACGGATACGAAGCTGCAAGCGAGGCCTCGAAGCAGGAACGCGACAAGAACGAGGACGTGCTTAGAGCACTTTCCGAAGGCAGCTTGGATGTCGACGAGGCCCTCCAGAGACTCAAGGAGTCCTGATCGACAGATAAGGGGGGTGACTAGGTGTCATCGAGGGCAGCAGCTAGGCTTTTACCACTCGTACTTGTTGTTGCGGTTGGTTGCGTAAGCTTTCAGCGCCACGGCTCTCTTCCCGTATCGTCCCCGGAGCCGTCGCATATGGTTGGAAACGTCACGATCACTACATCGGGTTCCGACCCCAAAGCATCGATCGACTCTGGTGTAAGAGGTGGTGATCTTGTTTTGACACTCGTCGATCAGAACAAGAATCACCCAGAGGGCATACCAGTCCAGATCCGCGGGCCCATCAACAAGACATTGCTCTCCAACAAGGACGGGCTCGTCGAGCTCCACGGGCCTTCGGGTTCGTACGGGTTCCAGGTCATGGCCGGCTGCTCTGACAACGTGATCGTTTCGTTCGGTCAAAGCGGCAAAAGCTACGTTGTCGATGGTCGCACTGGAACCGGCATGCTTGGGGTCAGCTGGCATCGGCGAATTGGCCCAGGCGACTCGACATTCGCGTCCGAGGTTCCCCATTGGCTGGTTGGTGACATCGTGGACGTTTCTTGGGACGTCATCGATAGGTGCACGAGCTCTAAGTCACCCTCGGTCTCGGTTGACCATTACGCCTACTTGCCGAGCAGCAACGTTGAAGTGATCGGAGTCCCAACGATGAGCGTTGACGACAATGCTCAAGCACACCTAAAGGTGAGGTGCAAAACCGCGGGCCCGATGAACCTTTATGTTTACGACCGAACCAACCCCGGCGACAAGACCGACCTGGTGACCTCGATGCTCTTCGATAGCGCAAACAAGAACGAGACCAGGGGTGAGTGCCGGAACCCCGGACCCACCCCCTGATCTCGATCAGTTCGTGCTAAATGGTTCAGTTTGTCGGTGGTTCGCCATTCTCCGGATCTTCGATGACAGCAACCGTTCCGAATTCTGCATCGACCAAAGGCTGATGCAGTTTCTCAGCGTCACCAACAACCACGATGACCAATCCATCGGGCTCGATGTACTCGGCCGCGGCAGCTGCGTCTTCGAGAGTAACGCCTTCGATGGCCTCACGGGAACCCTCGTAGTAGTTGTCGGGCAGCCCGAAAGTAACAAGCGTTGAGATGGCGTTGGCGATCGATTGCGGACTCTCGTATTGCCGAGCGAAAGAACCCAGGAGGAATGATCGAACGTCACTGAGCTCTTCTTCGGTTATCCCACCATCACGCAATCCCTGAAGCACCTCCACCACATCGGCGATGGCGTCGATCGTGACATCGGTATCGACAGCGGTTGAGATACGGAACGGTCCGGCCTGCCTTCTGAAATCGAAGCTCGAAGTGATGCCGTAGGTGTATCCCTTCTCCTCGCGCAACTTCATATTGAGGCGCGAGCCGAATAACCCTCCTAGGGCCGTGGCCACGAATACAAGTGGGGTGTACTCGGGAACAAGCCGTGAAACACCGATGTGTCCGATCATGAGATGCGACTGTTCGGCGTCAACGCGGTCGACCAGGATCACCGTGTTCTGCTGAGGCGTTCCCCGAACAACGAGCTCGGGACGCGGAGCCTCTTTGCCCTTCCAACCGCCGAACAGTTTTTCCCCGATCTTCGCCAGTGGGTACTCATCTAGGTCACCGACCACCACCAACGCTGAAGAACCCGGGGTTGCCATGGTGTCGTAGTACTTCTTGATGGCCTTTTTGCCGAGCTGGGCAACGCTCCAATAACTGCCGTGAGCGGGCCGGTAGTAGGCCGAATCCGAGGTATAAGCGGCGCGATCGAAGGCTATCGAGGCACGCGACGCGGCCGACGAGTAGTCCTGCAGCACGCCTGCCATCCTTTGGTCCCTGAGCCTGTCAACGTCCCTGGTCGGGAACTCAGGCGTGAGGACGGCTTCGGCAAGAAGTTCCATAGCAGTTTCCATCCGGTTGCGCGGAGCGGTCAGATTCACGCGAAAGGTGTCCCAGTTGCAGCCAACGCCGATCTGAGCGCCAAGGCTCTCCAGCGCGTTAGCAAAGGCTGGCCCCTTGTGGCGTTCGGTCCCCTCGAGAAGAGACCGGACCGCTAAGTTGGCGGCGCCGTACTGCCCATCGACCTCGTTCTGCGCTCCGGCATCGATCACGATCTGGGCGGTCGCGAGTAGTTGGCCCGGGCTGTGGGCCGACAATACCTTGAGGCCATTATCGAGATCGTTGCGATTCACCTTTGGAAAGTCCCACGCTGGGGGCGCACCAAGGGCTGGTCTCTTTGAAGCTGTGGCTGTTGGTGACATCAAATCCTCCTAGTTATCGTGAGACTTTGCGATCGGATCGGCGCTCCGCACGAGTGGCTTTGCGAGCCCTCGGCTTCGGCAAGTACACAAGTACAGCGCGGTTCTCGTTAACGAAGACCTCGGAGGCAACTTTGCGGATCTCGGCCGGGGTGACGCTCATGACATCCGACAGCTTCTCGTTGAGTTTGCCGGGGTCACCATAGAGGGTCGTGAAGGCCGAGAGAGCGTCGGCTCTTGATGCCACTCCGCTTAGGGTGTCGATGAAGCCGCGCTCGATGATGGCATGAGCCCGCTTCAACTCGGTTTCAGTCACCTCTTCGGTCTTCAGGCTGTCGATGACCTTCTGCAGCTCAGTTTCAAGCTGCTCGTCATAGACCCCTGGGCTGGAAACCGCGAGCGCCACGGTGAGCGACACATCTGGCCATCCGAAGTTGAAAAGGCTTGCGTCCACTGCGTACTTCTCTCGAATCAAACGCTGGTGCATACGACTTCCTTGCCCGACGCTCATGACGATGCTCGCAACTTCGAGAACGTCCGCCTCACGCGCTGTGACACCGGGCGACCTGTAACCGATGAAAACGCCCGGCAATGGAACACGGTCTCTAACGGTTTCACGGATATCGCCAAGACCCCCGAGAGGCAGTGCGGCGTTGGGTGCTTTCGGCAGTTTGTTGTTAGCTGGGATCTTGCCGAAGTACTTGTCAACCCACTTGCGCGCCTTTTCCACGTCGAAGTCGCCGAGGATGGTAAGTACCGCGTTGTTTGGCGCGTAGTAAGTCTTGAAGAAATCCTTAACGTCTTTCAATGACGCAGCATCGAGGTCTTCCATCGACCCAATCACAGTGTGGTGATAGGGGTGACCTTCGGGGAACATGATCGCTGGCAGCTTCTCGATCCAGCTTCCATAGGGAACGTTCTCGAGGCCCTGGCGCCTTTCGTTCTTAACAACGTCGCGCTGGTTATCGAGGGTCTCCTGCTTCACCGCAGGAAGCAGGTTCGCAAGGCGTTCAGCCTCCAACCACAAGAGCGATTCGAGACTAGAGGTTGGACCCCACTCGAAGTAGTTCGTGCGGAACGTGTCGGTCGACGCGTTGTTTACGCCGCCGGCCTGGCTGACCACTTTGAAATGATCGCCTTTGTCGGCATTGGCAGAACCTTCGAACATCATGTGCTCGAAGAGATGCGCGAGCCCGGTCTTGCCTTTTACTTCGTTGCGAGAACCAACGTCGTACCACAGGTTTACAGCAACCAGTGGCATCCGCCGGTCTACCGACATGACCAACCTAAGACCGTTCTTAAGTCGCTCGTCGGAAAAATCGATCTTCAGATTCGAGATCTCAGCTATTGCCATATCCCGCTCCTCCCCGAATGGGCACAAGGTCCGAATGGACGCAAGATGGACATTCTACCGATTTCTACAAAACCGCCGCGGGGCCGCCTCAGCCAACGAATTCAGCGGCGGAGTTGTCTGGTTCGGCGCGTTCAGACCTGCCTGATCACCCTTATCACTAAGTGGGTCTCGGCATTCAAGGTGACCACGTACTTGGAGCCTGGCTTCGGAGGTGAAACTCCATCGCCGAGCTTGAACACGGTTCCGTCGGTGAAGATCAGCATGCCTTTGTCAACGCGCTTCAAGGTGCCATTGGTGTAATAGACCTGGTAAGGCTTCACCGCTTGATTGACGTTTCCGATCCCAGCGATCCAGATGACTTCGTGGGTCTTATCTAGACCAAGTTCAACATACCTGTCTTTCCAGCCGAGCAACGGGCGCAACTTTCCGTTGTATGTCGAGAAACTCTCAACCTGGCGCGAGATCGGATACGTGCGCTTGTTGTCTAACTGGATCTTGTCGGGACTTAGCGAAACACTGGTAACGATCCCCTGGTCATCAGGGAACCTCTCCCTGTCGACCGCGCTCCCCTTATCGCTGCTGCACGACGACAACAGCACCAGGGCGAGGAGGCCGAAGAGTTTGATGAACTTGGTCAAGGCGAAGGATTCGCTTCGCCGGCCGCCTGCGCGGGGGGTGATGACGAAGCCGCCGGATCTGCCGGGGATCCCGTGTCGGGTCCGCTGCCGCCTGGTTCGGGTGATTGAGGATTCGCTGAAAGACCCGTCAAGCGGAAGGCTCCTGCTTGATCGGGAGCGCCGAACAGTTCCCTCAGGCTCGCGATCAGTCCCGCTTCGGGTTTGCGTACAACCAACCGCGTTCCAACGTTCTTGAAGATCATCGATGTCACGCGGGGATGGATCTTGTTCTGCGTTTGTCCTTTGAGGATACGCGATTCGAGCTGTAGTAGATACTTCTGTTTGCTCCTGCGGGCCTCGACGAAGTCCTTGTGCCCAACTACGTCGATCTCTTCGAGGATCTTTTCAATAACCCCGTTCTTCACGAAGATCGCCATCTTCCGGAAGTTCTGGATCTGTGCGGAGTTCGCTTGTCCTCCTCCAGCCGACTGTGCGCCGGAGAACCTGGGAAGCCCTGGTCTTATCAAGTCGTAGCGGCGTTCACCTTGTTTGACCTTGGGTTTGGGGAAGTGGTCTTCGATCACCTTGTACGCGGGATCGATGTCTTCGGACTGATAGATCTTCACATCCGCAGCAACGTTGACCGCCGATCTTACGTAATTAAGGTAGTCGATGGCATCGCGCAAAGGATCTTTCCCGATCTCGTCATTGGTGCTATCAACACTGGGTTTACGAAACGACGGGGCCCCCGATGGGTCGATCACCCATTGCCCCTGCCGCAGAGATCCCGCCACCGTGGGATTCACCGCCGTCGCCAGCCCAGGCAGCGAGTCCGCAGCCATGAGCCTAAGAGCCACAGCATCGTCGTCGACGATCTGATCCATAAGGTCGGTCTGTCCTATCCTAAGAACTTCTTCAAAACGAAGACCGTCTTCGACCTTGCCTTCGATCACGACCCTTGGCCCAGAAACGCCCTTATGCGTATAAATGAAATCCCGAGTGAGTCGTTCGGTTGTATCGATGAAACGAAGCACATTCAAGCGTTCCTTCGACGCCTGCGTGCAAGCGGCTGCGCCGCTAAGCATCATCAAACTGATGAGCGCGGCGAGCGCTCGTCGCGACTTCAAAGCGCTTTCTCCACTTCGACCATACGTCTTAGCAAGGTTCTGGGAAATTCGTACTGACGGTGTGTGGTTAGTACGAAGAACGCTCGGCCTTTGAACCAAACGAAGATACTCTGCTCGGTCCCCGTTGTTGCGAATACCGTTTCGCCGCTCACTTTCAAGCTAACCGGCTTGCTCGAGCCGAGTAAACCGATGATCGATTGGCGAAAACTAGAGTTTTCTGGCTGCGCTATGTCGTTGAACCGGCTGACTTGAAAGGTGGCGCGCACAAGGTCGGCCTCGCGCAAACTGAAGAAACCGATACTGTCGATGTAGGGCCTGCGTGCTTGTTTGATCTGCTTCGAAACATCTTCTGGCTTCACTTCCAGGCCGAGCACCTGCGAAGGTATGACGATGTCAGCAGGCTTCACTTTCCCGGCGCCAGTCACTGCACCCACGATGTCGGGCACTCCCTTTCCGCATGCGGCCAAAGTCACAGTGCAGACCACAAGCACGAATAGATCCCGGGCTTGGCGCCGTTTGTACATCAGTTAACGGTGAGGCTACCGGTGGCGAAGGGAACGTTCGGGTCTTGCAACGCCCATTTCCCTTTGATGTTCGCAGTGAATTGTCTCGTCGTGCCGGGCGGCATGTCTGCGGTGTCATAAGGCCCATCCTGCGTGAAGAATCTGCGATCTTTGTCGTCGGTGTTCTTGATCTTGATCAAGGTCCCAGCGGTTACTTCCATATCCTGGCCCTTCGAATAGTAAGGAGAGTCATGCGTAAGGTCGATCTCGAGCACGTTCTGAGTCGCACCCTGGGTTGATTGCACCGGCTTGGGCGAGTTGCCGATGGCGTTGCTATTAGCAGTGGGCGCGGTCGAGGGGGCCGGACTCTTCAAGGCATCACGCAGGGCTGCAGCGGCGGCCTTATCTTTCTCATTGAAGTTCTTGAACTTCGAACCGACGTTGGAGCCTTTCTGACACCCAGCCGTCAGCAAGCCTGCGACAGCGAGAACTGCTGCCAATCTTTTCATGTTCAATTGATCACCCCTGACCGTTTCACAACTTCCTGTTTGGTTCCAAGATACGACTCGATCACTCGCTCGTCATTCAGCACCACTTCGGGGGTCCCCCTCATCACGAACTTTCCTTGGTCAAGGGCGATCAACTCATCGGAGATCGCCGAGATCAAAGGCATGTCGTGCTCGATCACAAGCATGCTGCACCCCGTCTCGAA